>CAZPDV010000006.1:0-19937 GCA_964585355.1 uncultured Aliiroseovarius sp. | reverse complement strand
CCTCGTGATAGGCGCGGTAGCGGTCCTTGGGCATGCCGTCTTCGGGATAGGCGGGCTCATGCGCCGTGGTCATGATACGGTTGCGCAGGGTCAGGTGCTTGAGCTGATAGGGTTGCAGCAGCGGGTCGGAGGCCATGGGCTTACCTCTGTTGGTCAGGGTGTCCGGCGGCTCCGCCAGCAAGGGCCAAGGCCGCCCTTGCATTCAACGGGAAAAGGCGGCCGCAAGCAAGCAATTTCCACCGCTCAGCCGGCCCGGCGCCCGCCCTGCTGCAGGCCGCCTGCCACCGCCAGGTAAAGCGCCGCCGCCGCCAGCCCGGCCAGCACGCCCCAGCCCATGCCCAGCGCCGCAAAGCTCCAGCGCACGGTCAGGGTGAACACCAGAAGCGACAGGATTCCAAAGGGATAGTGGCGCACGATCGCCGCAACCGGGGCCGCGCCGTGGCGTATATGCATGATCAGAAGCACCGGGAAGGTGACCACCGGAAAGCCCGCGAAAAGCCCGGCCCAGCCCGGCCCGAGCCCCGCCGCCAGCCCGGTGATGAGGAGCACGATCGCGCCCGCCAGGGCGGCCCGCAGCAGCAGCTCTCCCGCCCCGACCCTGGGCCGTGCCGCCTGCCCCACGCCCTGCCAGCGGCGCAGCAGCCAGCGCACCGCGCCCACCGCCGCCAGGGTCAGAAGCGCCGCCAGCCCCGCCCCCGGCGCGATCAGGCGCAAGCCCAGCGCCAGCACCAGAAACGCCGCCAGCCCGCCGCCGGCCGATACCGCCACCGCGCCCAGCCGCGGCACCTTTCCCCGCAGCCTTTGCGCCAGCCAGCCATAGGTGAACGCCAGCACCACATTGGCGCCCAGCCCGGCCGTGGCAAACCCCGCCGCCCGGCTGGCAAAATCCGCCCCCTGCTCGACCCCGATGAAATAGAGCACGATGGCAATGCCATGCGGAAAGCCCGCCAGTACCCCCGCCAGCCGCGTCGAGACGCGCTCGGCCACCAGGGTCAGGCCGACCACCGCCACCATGGTCACCGCGAGCTTGATCAACAGCAGGTCGCCCATTCACCCCCCGCCCAGCGAGGCCAGGATTTCCGCCACCACCGCCTGCCCCTCGCGCCACGAGGCCCCGGCGGTGCGCACCCCGCCGCGGATATTGCCGGCGGTAAAGACATGCGGATCCTCGGTGCGAAAGCGCGCCGTTTCCGCCGGGGCGCCGGTGGCCGGGTCAAGCGGCAGATAGCCCATTCGCGCCAGCGCCGCCTCGGGGGTGAAATCGCCCGACAGGATCACCCCGTCACAGGCAATCCGCCGCCTGCCGCGGGGCCCCTCGACAATCGCCGCCTCGACCCCGCCCGCGCCCTCGATCTCAAGCAGCCGGGTGCGGCTGTAAAACGGGATCGCGTGCAGCGCCGGATAGGCGGGCGCCAGCCGAAAGGCACGCGGGCGCGGGCCGGGCTCGATCATCGCCACCGGCCGGATCCCCGCATGCCGGCAGGTCATGATCGCCGAAAATGCCACCAGCTCGCTCCCCACGATCAGCGGTTTGCGAAAGGGGCGCAAATGCTCAAGGTAAACCATCGCCTGCAGGGCGCCGGTATTCATCACCCCGGCCACCCGCGCCCCCCCGATCAGCCGGGCGGCGCGCGGGGTTTCGCGCATGCCGGTGGCATAGAGCACCCGCGCCGGGGCCAGGGTGGCGGGGCCCTCGGGGGTGGTAATCTCAAGCACCGGGCCGGGGGCCAGGGCGGTGACCGTGGTCTGCACATGCAGCTCGACCCCGGCGGCCAGGGCCCGCGCCACCAGCCGGGCGGCATAATCCGGGCCGCGCAGCACCCGGTGCAGCTCCCACATGCCAAAGGGGTAATGGCCGCAATGGCGCGGCACGCCGCCGGCCTGGGCCTCGCGCTCCAGCACCACCACCCGCTCCACGCCCGCGCGTTTCAACCCGGTCGCCGCCGCCAGCCCGGCCGGGCCGCCACCGATCACCGCCACGTCAATGGCGCCGGAAACAAGCGCCGCATGCGCGGCCTGCGTGGTATGCGCGCGGGCGGGCGTCATCTCGGCCCCTCGTCGCCGTCCCGGATCGGCGCGGCCAGCGGCGGCTCGAACCGGCCCAGCCCCAGCCGCGCCAGCCGCGCCATGCAGTTGAAACCCTGACAGCGCCCCATGCTGACCCTGGTCTGCCGCTTGAGTCCTGCCAGGCTGCCCGCCGCCAACGGCCCCTGCAGGGCCAGCTCCACCTCGCGCCGGGTTACCAGCTCGCAATGACAGACGATGCCGCCATTGCCCGGCAGGCGCCAGTCCCGCGCCGCCTCCTGGGCCAGCGGCGGGCGGCGCTCGGGCCAGAGCACCGGCACCGGCGGCACATGCGCCCCGCCTGCCTCGGCATACAGCCCCCAGACATGCGCCGCGATCCCCAGCGCCGCCGACAACCCGGTAGAGCGGATCCCGCCCACGGTGATCCAGCCCGCCTGCGCATCCAGCCTGATCTGGTAATCCTTGAACTCGGTCGCCGGCCGCAGCCCGGCATAGGTCGCGGTCACCGGCATGTTTTCCAGCGCCGGCAGCATCCGCGCCCCCTCGGCCATCAGCGCGCGCAGGGTCTCGCCATCGGTGCCGGCATCGGTGCGGCTGTGCTGGTCCTCGGCGGTGGGGCCGACCGCCAGATTGCCGAAAATGGTGCGAAACAGCACGATCCCCTTGGTGCGCGCGGTCGGCACCGGCAGGATCACCGCCTTGATCAAACTGGAAGCGGCCTTGTCATAGACCACGAACTGCCCCTTGCGCGGGGTGATCCGAAAGCCGGGGTCGCGCCCGACCGCGCGCTCGACCAGATCGCCGTAAAGCCCGGCGCAATTGATCACCCACCGCGCCCGCAGCCCGCCCCGGCTGGTCTCCAGGTGCCAGCCATCGGCGCCGCGCGCGCCGCCGGTCACCTCGGTCTCGCGCCGCACCTCGGCGCCGTTTTCCAGCGCCTGGCGCAAATAGGCATAGGGCGCGCTCCACGGGTCGATCAGCGCCTCGCCCGGCACCTGCACCGCCGCGCGCGCCGCCTCGGACAGGCCCGGCTCGGCCCGGCGCAGCGCCGCCCCCCCGATCAGGGCAAGCTCCACGCCATTGGCCCGCCCCTTCTCGGCGATCCGCTCCAGCGCCGCCTCCTGATCCGCATCCCAGGCCACCACATAGGCCCCGGCCCGGTCCACCGGCAGGCCAAGGCGGTCGTGGATCTCCATATATTCGCGATAGCCCGCCTGGATGCAGGCAAGCTCGACCGACCCCGCCGGCGCGTCAAAGCCGGTATGCAGGATGGCGCTGTTGGCCTTCGAGGCGCCGTCCAGAATGTCGCGCGCCTTCTCCAGCAACACCACCCGCGCGCCCTCCATGGCAAAGCGGCGCGCCATGGCACAGCCGACCACGCCGCCGCCGATCACCGCGATGTCATACATTGCCGCCCTCCCCGCCCCCGATCGGCGCAAAGGGAAACACCTCCTCATCGCCCAGAGTGACCACATGGCTGACCAGAACCCCCGCCCCGGTCAGGTGATGCAACAGATAGCCCGGCGCGCTCAGGGTAAAGCCCGAAGGCGGCGGCGCGGCAGAAAAATCGCGGGTCAGCTGCATGGCAATGGCCGGCGCGGTGACCACCGGAACCCCCTGCCAGGCGCTGGTGGTGGCCAGGTGCACATGGCCCGCGGCAATCCGCAGAACCCGCCCATGCGCCGCCACCTGCGCGGCCAGCGCCTCGGCCCCGGCAAAGCCGTCCTGATCGGTCTCGGGCACCCCCAGCGGCAGCGGCGGATGGTGCATGAACAGCATCACCGGCCCCGGCGCCGCCTCCAGCGCCGCCGCCAGCCAGCGCGCCCGCTGCGCCCCGAAGGCCCCGCCCGGCCGGCCCTCGTCCAGGCTATCGAGCCCCAACAACCGCACGCCCCCCAGATCATGCGCGAAATTCAGAAACCCGCCGGCGCTCCGCTGCACCCGCTCGGGGCCGAAAACCTCGGCCAGAACCTGGCGCCGGTCATGGTTGCCGGGCAACACCAGATAGGGGCATTCCAGCCCCTCCAGCACCGCCCGCGCCTGGCGCGCCTCGGCCGCGCTGCCGTCATTGGTGATGTCGCCGGTAATCACCGCCAGATCCGGGCGCGGGGTAAGCCCATTCACATGCGCCACCACCCGCGCCAACGCCCCGGCGCTGTCCACATGGCCAAAGGTCAGGGCACCCTCGGGGGCCATGTGCAAATCGCTGATCTGTGCCACAAGCATGCAGCCCCGCTCCCCTTCCCGCGCCGCTCTCCCGATTGTTAGGGCCTCGCCCCCCCAACCGCAAGCCGCCCCGGCTCTTCTTTTCAAACCTCGGCACGACAGCTTGCATGGCAGTCCGGCGCTCTACCCCCAACACAGCACCTGCCTGAAGTCAGGCCCCATCCTTCAGGGCCATGTGCCGGATTGCCTGCAATCCGGTTCGCGCCCGACCCCGCCCCCAGGGCGGGCGCGAATTGGACACGCGGTATCGCCCGCCTGCAAACCTTGCGGACAGGCAGGCGGTCGGGAAATCTCGGGGCGCGCCCACCCCGGTGTCGGGCGCGAACCTCGCATTCTGTTGACAAAGCGCCTCATCTCCAGCGAACCCGCACCCGCCCAGGCGCCGCTCTGCCCCGCCCGGCGTCAGCCTCGCAACAGGCCGCGCAAATGCGTCGCCATGAAGATCACCACCGCCACCGACACGATGCTGGGCGCTGCCGGGCTGTCGGCCAGGGCCGCGATCGCCAGCCCCGCCAGCGATGCCACCACGCCGATGCCCGCCGCCCAGGCCACCATCGCCTCGGGCGACCGCGCCAGCGGCCGCGCCGCCGCGGCCGGCACGATCAGCAGGGCCGAGATCATCAGCGCCCCCACCACCTCGAGCACCACCGCCACCACCAGCGCCAGCGCCAGCATCAAAATCATCCGCTCGCGCCGCGGCGAGACCCCCGCCGCCACCGCCAGATCCTCGTCCACCGAGGCCAGCAACAGCCCCTGCCAGCGCCAGCCGATCAACGCCACCACCAGCCCGGCCCCGCCCCAGATCACCGCCAGGTCGCGCGGCGTTACCGCCAGCACATCGCCAAACAGATAAGCCATCAGATCGACCCGCACCCCCGGGATCAGCGACACCGCCACCAGGCCAAAGGCCAGCGCCCCATGCGCCGCCACGCCCAGCAGCGTATCCACCGCCACCGCCCGCCCCGCCAGCGCCGCCACCAGCAGCGCCATGGCCAGCGTCACCGCCAACACCCCCCACAAGACCGGCAGGCTTGCCGCCAGCGCCAGCGCCACCCCCAGCACCGCGCCATGCGAAATCGCATCGCCGAAATAGGCCATCCGCCGCCACACCACGAAGGCCCCCAACGGCGCCGCCGCCAGCGCCAGCCCCAGCGCCGCCAGCGCCGCCCGGATCAGAAAGGGCGCAAGGAAAATGCTCATGTTTCGGGCGCCTCCGCTACCACCCGGCCATCCTCGTCATGCCGGTGGCTGTGCTCGTGCCGATAGAGGGCCAGCGCGCCGCCGGTCCCGCTCCCGAACAGCGCCCGGTATTCGGGCGCCGAGGCCACTTGCTCGGGCGCACCGGAACAACAGACATGGTGGTTCAGGCATATCACCCGGTCCGAAGCCGCCATCACCACGTGCAATTCGTGGCTGACCATCAGCACCGCACAACCGAAATGCCGGCGCACCTCCTCGATCCGGCGATAGAAATTCGCCGCCGCCGGCTGGTCCAGCCCCTGGGTCGCCTCGTCCAGCAACAGAAGCTGCGGTCGGTTGAGCAGGGCGCGGGCCAGCAATACCCGCTGCACCTGCCCGCCGGAAAGCGCCGCCAGCTGCCGGTGCTCAAGCCCCGTCGCCCCGGCTTCGGCCAGCGCCCGCTCCCGCTCGGCGCGCCCGACCCGCCGCGGCAGGTTGAGAAACCGCTCCACCTCCATCGGCAGGGTCGCATCCAGCGCCAGCTTCTGCGGCACATAGCCCAGCCGCAGCCCCGGCGCCCGCCGGATCGTGCCGGCGGTCGGCTTCACCGCCCCCAGGATCGCCCGCAGCAGCGTCGATTTGCCCGAGCCATTGGGCCCGACAATGGTGACGATCTCGCCCGGCGCGATGCTCAGATCGACCTGTTCCAGCACCTTGTGGCCAGAGAACGCCACATTCAGCCCGCGCACCTCGATCAGGGTCATGTCAGCGGCTCCTGCCGACAGGCCGGACAGGTGCCCAGCGCCTCGGCCACCACCGCCTCCAGCGCAAAGCCCGCCGCCCGCGCCGCCGCGCCAAGCTGGCCGGCCTCGGGCTGCCAGGCGGCCTCGGCCACCGCGCCGCAGCCCCGGCAGATCAGGAAAACCGGCGCATGTTCGGCCCCGGCCGCCGCCCCCGCATGGCTACAGGCCACAAAGGCGTTGAGCCGCTCGATCTTGTGGGCAAGCCCCTGTTTTACAAGGAAATCCAGCGCCCGATAGGCCACCGGCGGCTGCGCCCCCAACCCCTCGCGCGCCAGCACTTCAAGCACCTCATAGGCGCCCATCGCCCGATGCCCGGTCAGCAGAATTTCCAGCACCCGTCGACGCACCGGCGTCAACTGCACCCCCGCCCCGGCGCACACCGCCTCGGCCCGGGCAAGGCCATCGGCGATACAGGTGCCGTGGTCATGGGGGGCAAATCCGGTCTGCTGCATTTTCGGCCTTTCTGCTGGTCGCTCTTGATATGTTATATTATTACACCCATAACAAGGGGTGAATCGCCCCGAACCGGCAAAATATCGCAAAATATCGGAGAGCCCCCATGCGCCGCCTTGTCGCCACCCTCGCCCTGATCCTGGCACCGCTTGCCGGCCGGGCCGCCCCCCCCGACGTGGCCACCGACATCGCCCCGGTCGGCGGCCTGGTCGCCATGGTGATGCAGGGGCTGGGCACGCCGGCGGTGATCCTGCCGCCGGGGGCCGAGCCGCACCACCATTCCATGCGCCCGTCCGAGGCCCAGGCCCTGGCCCAGGCCCGGCTGGTGGTCTGGATCGGGCCGGTGCTCACCCCGTGGCTTGCCGGCGCCATTGAAGGGCTGGCGGACAAGGCGCAGCGGCTCACCCTGTCAGCGCTTCCCGGCACCACCCGCCTGCCCCTGCGCGCCGGCGCCGACCTGGGCCAGAGCCTGCCGAACACCACCGATCCGCATATGTGGCTCGACCCGGAAAATGCCCGGCTCTGGCTGGATGCCATTGCCGACGCGCTGGCCGAAGCCGACCCGGACAACGCCGCCCGCTACCGCGACAACGCCGCCCGCGCCCGGGCGGAAATCGCCGCCACCACGGCGCAGATCCGGGCGCAGCTCGCCCCCCTCCGCCCCCTGCGCTTCATCGCCGGGCACGATTCGTGGCACTATTTCGAAAACCGCTTCGGCCTCACCGCCGCCGGCGCCCTGCTCGATGGCGAAGCCGACCGCCCCAACCCGGCCCGGCTCTTTGCCCTGCGGCAGCTGGCAGCGGCCCGAAACGTGCATTGCGTGCTGGCCGAGCCGCCCGCCAATCTTGACCTGATCGCCTCGGTCCTTGACACCGCCCCGGTGCAGGTGGCCGAGGTCAGCCCGCTGGGAACCGGCCTGCCCCAGGGGCCCGGCCTCTATCCCGCCCTGCTCCGCTCGATTGCCAACGCCCTGGCGCACTGCCCCCCTTCCTGAACCGGCCGCTTCTTCTGTTTGCAAATATCCCCGCCGGAGGCCTCAAATCCGCCGGGCATCGCCCGGCCCGGCCTGATCAGATCGTGACTCGACACCGGCCGGAAACACTCTAGTTTGCACATAGGCAAACCGGACCATGCAAACCCATGAGTGAAATCCTGAACGGCCTTGGCGCGGCGGCGCACCTTGTCTTGACGCTGGACCCTTACCTGATCGAAATCGCCCTGCGCTCGCTTGCCGTCACCGTGACCGCCGTGCTCATCGCCTCGGCCATCGGCCTGCCCCTGGGCGCGTGGCTGGCGGTGCGGACCTTTCGCGGCCGGCGCTGGGTGATCATCCTGCTCAACGGCCTGATGGGGTTGCCGCCGGTGGTGGTCGGGCTGTTCGTCTATCTGCTGCTGTCGCGCACCGGCCCGCTGGGGGTGCTGGGCCTTCTGTTCACCCCCACCGCCATGATCGCCGCCCAGGTGCTTATCCTGCTGCCGCTGATCACCTCGGTCGGCCTGCAGGTGATGCAGGACCTGTGGGCGGAATATGCCGAGACCCTGACCTCGCTCGATGCCAGCCCCGCGCAGCAGATGCGCACCCTGCTCTGGGAGGGGCGCCACGGCCTGGTCACCGCCGCCCTTGCCGGCTTTGGCCGCGGTATTGGCGAGGTCGGCGCGATCATGATCGTGGGCGGCAATATCGACCACGCCACCCGGGTGCTGACCACCGCCATCACCCTGGAAACCAGCCGGGGCAATTTCGCGCTGGCGCTGGGGCTTGGCATGGTGCTGATCGCGCTGGCGCTGGTGGTGACCGCCCTCACCCACCTGATCGCCCGCACCGGAAAGGCCCAGGCATGAGCGCCGCTTCCCGCCTGCCGCTGCGCCTGGAACGGGCCTGCATCGCCCATAGCGACGGCGACTGCCGGATCGGCCCCATCGACCTGACCATCGAGGGCACCGGCCTGACCACGGTGATCGGCCCCAATGGCGCCGGCAAGACCAGCCTGCTGAAAATGCTGCACGGGCTGCTGCCGCTCAGCCGCGGCAGCCTGCGCTGGGCCGGCACTGGCGGGGCCAGCGGCCGCGCCCGGAACAGCCCGCGCGCCGGGCAGGGCTTTGTCTTTCAGACCCCGGTCATGCTGCGGCGCAGCGTGCTCGACAACCTCACCTATCCGCTGCTCCTGCACGGCACCCCCCGCGCCGAGGCCCGCAATCGCGCCCGCCACTGGCTTGACAAGGTGGGGCTTGCCCATATGGCCGGGCACCGGGCGCGCGGCCTGTCCGGCGGCGAGCGACAGAAACTGGCGCTGGCCCGCGCCCTGATCCGGGCGCCGGAATTGCTGCTGCTGGACGAACCCTGCGCCAATCTCGACGGCCAGGCGACCCACGCGATCGAGGAAATCCTGCGCGCCGCCCGCGCCGAGGGCACCCGCATCGTGATGACCACCCATGACCTGGGCCAGGCCCGCCGGCTGGCCGACGACGTGCTGTTCATCCACCACGGCAAGATCCACGAGGCCGCCCCGGCGGAACGCTTTTTTGCCGGCCCCGAAACCGCCGAGGCACGCGCCTTTCTCAGGGGCGAAATCGTGAAATGAAGGCATCGGCCGGACACCTGCCGCGCGCCCTTCGCGCCGCCTTGTGGCTGGTGCTGGCAAGCGCCCTCCTCGCCCTCCTCGCCCCCCGCGCCGCCCGGGCCGAAACCCTGCGCTGGGCGGTGACCACGACCTTCCGCAATGCCGGCCTGGCCGCGGTGCTGCTGCCCGCCGCCGAGGCCGATCTGGGCTTTCGCATCGACATGCTGGTGGTCGGGTCGGGCCAGGCGGTGGGGCTGGCGCGCGCCGGCGATGTGGACGCGATCATGGTGCATTCGCGCGCCCTGGAACAGGCGCTGCTGGCCGAGGGCCACGCCACCCATCGCCGCGAGATCATGTATAACGACTTCGTGCTGGTCGGCCCGCGCAGCGACCCCGCCGGCATCGCCCGCGCCCGCACGGCGGTCGAGGCCATGCGCGCCATTGCCACCAGCCGCGCCCCCTTCGTTTCGCGCGGGGATGACAGCGGCACCAACAAGCGCGAGCTTGCCCTCTGGGAGCAGGCCGGCATCCCCGAAAGCCAGCGCGTGGTGGCCTGGTACAAGGCGGTGGGGGCGGGCATGGGGACCGCGCTCAACATCGCCGCCGGGCTTGACGCCTATGTGCTGTCGGACCGGGCCAGCTGGCTGACCTTCATGAACAAGGCCGACCTGACCATCCTGTTTTCCGGCGATCCGGCGCTGTTCAACCAGTACAGCTTCCTGCCGGTCAACCCGGCCCTGCATCCGCATGTGAAGGCCGATCTGGCCGCCCGGCTGGAAGCCTGGCTGACCGGCCCGCGCGCGCGCCGGCTGATCAACGGCTATCGGCTCAATGGCGTGGCCCTGTTCACCTTCAACGCCAGCCCCGCCGAACCGCAATAGAGCGCGCCGCGTTTGATCGGAGCCGGCGCGACATGCCCTGATGCACCCGCCCTGTCAATCCGGCCCCGCCCGTCAATCCGGCTCCACCGCCGGGAGCCAGATGCGGAAGGTGGTGCCCTTGCCAGGCTCGGATTCGGCCCGGATCCAGCCGCCGGCGCGGCTTATCAGGTCATGGCTGATCGACAGGCCCAGCCCGGTGCCCTCGCTGCGCTTGGTGGTGAAAAACGGATCGAAGATCGCCGCCAGCACCTCCGGCGACATGCCGATGCCGGTGTCGGTCACGCCGATCAGCACCCCGGCCATGCCTGCCTCGTCCCGGTTCTGCGTGGTCAGCCGCAGCAGCCCGCCCGAGGGCATGGCGTGGATCGCGTTGACGATCAGGTTGATCATCACCTGCTGCAATTCGGTGCGGTTCATCGCCACTGCGCGATCCGCCTTCAGGTCGGTCTCCAGCCGGATATCGCTCTTGCCCAACAGGTGCTGGACCAGCGGGATCGCGTCGCGCACCACTTCGTTCGGCACATGGTAATCCACCACGCCGGCATATTCCTCGGGCCTTGCAAATTGCAAAAGCTTGCCCACCAGCACGGTGATGGCATGGCTCTGCTCGAAGATCAGGCCGAACTCGGTGCGCAGGTCCAGCCCCAGCCCGTCGATTGCCTCGCGGATCACGTCCAGATTGCCCTGGATGACCGCGATCGGGTTGTTGATCTCATGGGCGATGCCGGCGGTGATCTCGCCGATGGCCGCCAGCTTCTCGGCCACCACCAGTTGCTGGGTGGTCGCCTCCAGCTGCCGGTTGGCCTCGGCCAGGGCGCGGGTGCGTTCCTCGACCCGGCGCTCCAGGGTGCCGGCCCAGTCGCGCAGCCGGGCCTCGCGCTCCTGCAACTTGTCCAGCAGCCCGTCCAGATGCGCCGAAACCCGGACGATTTCATGCTGGCCGGTCTCGATCCGGCTGCGCGCGCTCAGGTCGCCGGCCTCGACCTTGCCGATGGTGGTGACCATGCGCTCCAGCGGCGTGACGATCGAGCGGGTCCAGCGCAGGAATATCGGCACCGACAGCGCCGCCACCGCCACGAAACCGGCGATCACCAGCAGAAGCGTGCGCATCTTGGCGGCCCGAAACGGGGTGTCGAGAAAGCCCACGTAAAGCATGCCGATGCGCGTGCCGAAACTGTCGATAATCGGCTCATAGGCCGAGATGTACCAGTCATTGACCACGAATGCCCGGTCGAGCCAGACCGCCCCCTCCCCCAGCACCCGCCTGTTCACCGCCGCCGAAACCCTGGTGCCAAGCGCCCGCACATCCTCGAACAGCCGCACATTGGTCGAAACCCGCACATCCTCGAGAAACAGCGTCGCAGTGCCGCGCGAGCCTTCGGTCAGGCTGGCCTCGGGATAGACCAGGTCGTTGATCGTGTCGATGAAATCGAGGTTGCGGTTGAGCAGCACCCCGCCCACCAGCGCGCGGCCCCCGCCCTGCTGCGGCGCCCCCACCGGGGCGGCGATATGCAGCACCATGCCGCGGCTTTCTTCCTTGCGGTCGGTGGGCACGGCCGCCCTGGTCGGCACCAGCTCGATCCGGGCGCGGGCGGCCAGGGCGGGGGAAATGGCGGCCAGTTCCTGGCTCGAGAACAGGTCGATCCCGGCGCCGGGCCGGCCCTCCAGCGCCGCGCGCACCACCGGCCAGCGTTCCGGGCGCATGGCCGCCCCCACCGCCGGCACATCGGCCCCGCCGGCATCGGTCAGATAGAGAAAATCCAGCCCCGCCGCCTGCCGCCGCGCCTCGAGCCACCGGGCCAGCGCCGCCGGGTCGCCCCCGGCCAGCACATCGCGAAACTCCGCCGACCCGGCCAGCGCCGCCACCTCGCTTGCGCGCCGGTCCAGCAGGGTGAACAGGTATTGATGCGCGATGGTCAGCTCGCCATTGACCTTGGCGATCAGCAGCCGGTCGAAGCGCCCCGACCAGTTGAGGATCACCGCCGCCGTGAACAGCGGCAGCACCACCAGCATCGGCACCAGCACGATCGCCAGGAGCCGCCCGCGCACCGAGGCCGGGAACAGCCAGCGCGGGAGCGGGGCGCGCCTTCGGCCTGCCCGACCGGCCCCGCCTTCGCCCCCGCCCGGCTCAGACATTCCACATGGCGCATTTGCGGTCGATGGTCTTGCGCGACACGCCCAGCCGGCGCGCGGCCTCGGCCCGGTTGCCGCCACAGGCCTCGAGAATGCGCAGGATATGCCGGCGCTCGACACAGGCCAGCGTATCGGGGTTCTCCGGGCAGAAATCCCCGGCGCCGCCGGCAAATTCCGGCGGAAACTCGCCCAGGATCAGCGAACGCTCGATCAGGTTGCGCAGCTCGCGCACATTGCCCGGCCAGTCATAGGTGGACAGGTTCAGCAGCACGTCCTCGCCCAGCGCCAGCGGCGGCACGCCAAGCTGATGCGCGATCTCGGCCATGAAATGCGCGGCCAGGTCGGGGATGTCGGCGGCGCGCGCGCGCAGGCTGGGCATGTGGATGTTGAGCACGTTGATCCGGTGCCACAGATCGGCACGGAACCGCCCGGCCTCGACCTCGGCGGCCAGATCCTTGTTGGTGGCAAAGATGAAGCGCAGGTTCAGCGGCACTTCGCGCTCGGCCCCGAACGGGCGCAGGCGCATCTCTTCGATCACCCGCAACAGCATGCCCTGAACCGGCAGCGGCAGATCGCCGATTTCGTCAAGAAAGATGGTGGCGCCGGAGGCGTGCAGCAGCAGCCCGTCGCGCCGGGCCTCGGGGCTGTCGGCATGGCCGGTGACATCGCCGAACAGCTCGGCGGCGATCAGGTCGGGCGAGGTGGTGGCGCAATTGACCGGCACGAAGGGCTTGTCGGCCCGGTCAGACATGGCATGCAGAACCCGCGCCGCCACTTCCTTGCCGGTGCCGGTCTCGCCGGTGAAAAGCACCGGGGTGGGCAGGGGGGCGGCGCGCTTCAGCAGGGCGCCGATCTCGGCAATCTGTGCCGAGTTCCCCACCAGCCCGGCCCGCATCTCGGCCCCCCCCGAGGCCAGCTCATAGCGCAGCAGGAAATTCTCGCGCCGCAGATGCCGCCGGTCGAGCGAACGCGCCACCGCATTGAGGATCTGGTTCGAGCGGAACGGCTTGAGCACGAAATCCACCGCCCCGGCGCGCAGGGCCTCGATCGCGGTTTCCAGGTCGGCAAAGGCGGTGATCAGGATGGCATCGGCGAAAAAGCCGATGGCGCGCTGCTCGCGCAGCCATTCCAGCCCGTTCTGCCCCGGCATCACGTTGTCCAGGATGACGATATCGAAATGCTGCCGGTCCAGCAGCCGCGCCGCCTCGGTGCAATCGGCGGCGGCGACCACGTGCTGACAGCGCGGCGACAGGATCTTGACCAGGAAATTGCGCATCCCCGGCTCGTCATCGACGACCAGGATCGAGGCCTGCGCCAGGCGCGCGCCAAAACCCTCGTCCTGCTGGTCGTTGTGCGCGCGCAGCTGCTGGTCCATCACCGCCCCCATGATCCTCATGTCATACTGGGCGAGGCGGGGCGGCGTTTCAACCCTTGGCGGGTTTTTCCGGCGCCGCGTCAGCCATGGCCGTGCCCCCGGCCTTTTTCAGCGGCGGCTGGTCGGTAATCATGTGCTGGCCAACCAGGTCGATCAGGCTCTCGATCCTCTTGTCCCAACCGATCGCGGCAATGTCCTTGCTCATGGTCAGTTCGCAGATATTGCAACTGGTGGCGAAATGCGTGGCGCCGGTGGCCTCGACCTCGGCCTTCTTGATCTCGAAGGCTTTCTGGCGCAGGGGCTCGGCCCGGCTGTTGGCCAGCACCCCGCCACCGCCACCACAACAAAAGGCCTCGTTGCCGTGCGGCTGCATTTCGCGCAGCTCCATGCCCAGGGCCTCGATAATCACCCGCGGCGCCCATTCCAGACCGCCGCGCCGGATCTGCTGACAGGGGTCATGAAAGGTGATGCTTTCATCCACCTTGGTGCATTCCAGCTTGCCCTCGCGCACCGCCTCGGCCAGCACCTCGATGATATGGCGGATGCGGATATCCTCGACCGGCTCACCGTACCAGCGCGCCGCCTCCCAGCGGGTGGCGCCCCAGGCATGGCCGCATTCCGGGATGATCAGCATCGAGCCGCCCAGCGCGCGCACCTTGTCGATCAACCGCACGGTCAGCTCGCCCTGCAATTCTGAATTGCCGGAAAGGTAACCGAAATTGGTGGCCTCGAACGCGTCCGAGCTGAAGGTCCAGTCCAGCCCCAGGTGGTTGAGCAGCCGCGCCATGGTGGCCATGCCGAACGGGTGATGCTCCAGCTCCTCGGCGGTGGCGGTCAGCAGCACATCGGCCTTTTGCTTGTCCAGCGGCATTTCCACGCCGTATTCCTTCGACACCCGCGCCACCACCTCGCGAAACTGCTCGGGGGTGCCGAACGGACTGTGCAGTTTCTCGGCATTCGAGGTGATATGCGCCAGCCGGTCCGGCAGCAGCCCGGCCTGATACATGCCATGGCGCGCCTCCTTGACCAGGCTGGCAATGTCGATCCCCATGGGACAGGCCAGGGTGCAGCGGCCGCACATCGAACAGCTGTCATAGATCAGCTCTTCCCACTGTTCCAGTTCCTCGATGCTCAGCCGAGGCGCGCGCCCCAGCATCCGGTTGAGCCAGGCAAACGGCCCCTGGCTGCGATTATAGGCATCCTCGAACGGCTTGATCTTGTGGATCGGGGTGTATTTTGCCTCGCCGGTGGTCAGGTAATACTGACAGGCCTCGGCACACAGGCCACAGCGCACGCAGGCATTCATGTAGCTTGCCGCGGTCGGCCCGAACTCGGCAACAAAGCCGTCCATGGCATTGGCCAGGCGCACCTCGTCGGGCAATTCGCGCTGCACGTCGAAGTTCCGGTTCGACTTCTTGTCCAGGGTATCGGTCATGATGCGCTCCTACATCCGGGTTCCGCGGCGGCCGGCCATGGCCCCGGTAAAGCCGCGCGACAGGGGCCATGTGAAGGTATGCATGAGGCTGGAAAACGGGAAATAGATCAGCCACAGCTCAACCAGCCCCAGATGAATGGCCCGGAGCGTGACGCTCTGCTGACCCAGGGCGAAACAGCCGGTCAGCATCACGATAAAGGTCAGCCCGGCGCCGATATGGTCGTCAGGGCGCGAAATCAGCCGCACCACCGGGTCAACGAACCGGCGCAGCCACAGCGCCAGCAGCCCGGCAAAGGCGAACTCGGCCGCGACGATGAAGCCCCAGCGCGGCAGCGGCTGCCAGCCGACCCCCAGGATCTTGGCCTTGATGAAAGCCACATGCGGCGCGGCAAACAGCAACAGCGCAAACAACCCAAGGTGAAAGCTGTAGCCGGCCAGGGTCACCAGCCGGGTGCGGCTGTATTTACGGGTGATGCGCGCCGGCGCGAAATGGCCAAGGATGGTGGCCAGCGCGCCCATGGCGGGCGAGCCCTCGGGCCGGGCCTGGGCCCGGCGGCGCCCGGTCATCAGGATATGCGCCAGCCGCCACAGCCCGAACACCACGAAAATCCCCGCCGAAACGCGCCATGCCGGGCCTTCCAATATCTCGATAATGCTCATCTTGCGTCCTTCCTGACTGGCGTCTCAGAGCTTGTGGGCCGAAGCGGGATGCGGGATCGGGCCGGGTACAAGACCGGCGGCCTCCCCCCGCCGGGTCGCCGCGTGGCGTGCCTTGCGGTGGTGCGGGCGGCCGATCCACAGGCCCGCCAGCAAGGCCGGCACGAACCAGATCGCGGTTGCCGGCGACAGCACGATGCTTTGCAGCCCCGGCCCCGGACACATGCCCGCCAGCCCCCAGCCGATGCCGAAAAGCGACGGGCCGACAAGCAGCGGCAGGTCGATATCGGTGCGGTGCGGAAACTGGAACCGATCGGCAAAAAGCGGGCGCTTCATCAGCCGGGTGAGGTGAAACAGCACAAAGGTCACGGCCACCCCGACGCCCATCACGATCGCCAGGGACGCATCCCAGGTGCCGGTGAAATCAAGGAAATTCTGCACCTTGGCCGGGTTGCTCATGTCACTGACCAACAGGCCCAGCCCCATGACGGCGCCGACCACGAAACCTGTCAAAAGTCCCTTCATGTCATCCCCCTCCAAGCAGGTGGCGCATCACGAAAACGGTGATGCCGCCCCAGATGATGAACAGCGACACCGCCACGACCGAGCGGCGCGACAGGCGCGCCAGCCCGCACAGCCCATGCCCGGAAGTGCAGCCCCGCCCATAGGCGGCGCCAAACCCGATCAGCCCCCCGGCAATCAGCAGGTGCAGCGGCGACGTGGGATAGTCCAGCGGCGGATAGCCCCCCATGATCGCCAGATAGATCAGCGGCGACAGGATCGCTCCCAGCACGAAGCCCAGCCGCCAGCGGTTGTCCTCGCCTTCCGGCCAGGGCGGCAGGGTTTCCTCGGTAATGCCGCTGAACCCGGCAATGTGACCAAGCGTCAGCATCAGGCCCCCGGCGCCAAGCCCGAGCAGGGCCCCGCCAATGGCGGCGGCAACCGGAGGGAAGTGCGTGATCATTTTTTCTCCTCGCTTTCGGTTCCGGCCGTGGTGCCGGCCGCATCCGAGGCCTCGCCATCGCCCTGGCCGCGCATCTGCTTGAACCACTCGTCGTGGTGCTCGCGCGCCCAGTTCTCATCAACTTCGCCGGTGACCATGCCCTCCAGCGCGCCCTCCATGCCGATCGTCCCCATATAGATATGCCCGATCGCGACCGAGATCAGGGTGATCGCCCCCAGCACGTGCAGGATCGTGGCGGCCTGCAGGATCCGCAGGTCGCCGAACAGCCACGGAAACTCAAGCGCGATGCCGGTGGCCGCCATCACCAGCCCGGCCAGAACCACCAGCCAGAACCAGCTCTTTTCCCCGAAATTGTATCTGCTTGAGGAGACATGCCCGCCAAAGAAACCGCCCAGCTTCAGGATCCACTTGAAGTCGATCCACTGGAAGAAATTGCCGCGCACGAACTTGATGAACAGCCAGACCAGCGCCAGGATGAAGATCGGGCCGAACAGGTTGTGGCCCTGAAGCGATGCGGTGGCCAGCACCGAATTGACCTTGAGCCCCAGATAGGGCGCGATCACCACCCGGCCCAGCAGAATGACCAGGCCGGTGGCGGCCAGAAAAAGGAATACCGACGCCATGAACCAATGCGCGATGCGCTGGGTCAGGTCAAAGCGCGGCAGCATCCGCCCCGAACGCCCGCCCGCGATCGGCATCGGCCCGCGCAGCAGATAGACCAGCGCCAGCAGGCCGATCACCGCCACCGGCGCCCAGCCCAGATATTTGCGCAGCACCCGTTCGCGCAGCACCCGCCATTGCTGGCCGGTGGTGGTCATCTGGGTGCCCGGCGGCTTGGGGCCCAGGATCACCTGCAGGTCACGCGGGGCGCCGCCGCGATAATCGCGCCAGAAATCGGATACCGAACGCTCGCCCAGGGTGTTGGGCGGCCCCGGCTCGGGCGCATCGGGAAAGACTGCGGCATTGCCGGGCGGGCGCACGCTGGACTGGGCCAGGACCGGCGACAGCTGGGCAAGAAACAGGGCGACCAGGGTCACCAGGGCCAGGGCGATGCGGCGGCGGCGGGCCGGTTTCGCGGCCTGGATTGCCGGTAATTTTGCCATGATGAAGCTGAAAGTCGCGCGCGAGGTGGTGCACATGGGCAAGACCCTTTTGCAGGATGGTGGCGTGCGCGAAACCCTCCGCGCACGCCGATTTTCACCGGACGGGCTCAGCCGTTCTTGCGGCTGTAGGCCGTGCCCCAGCCCCAGGCGCCAGAGCCGAAGCCGCGCGCCACCACGCGCTCGCGGTAGATGCCCGAGATCACATTGCCATCGCCGGCCAGCAGCGCCTTGGTCGAGCACATCTCGGCGCAGATCGGCAGCTTGCCTTCGGCAATGCGGTTGCGGCCGTATTTCTGATACTCGGCCTCGGAGCCGTCCTCTTCCGGCCCGCCGGCGCAGAAGGTGCACTTGTCCATCTTCCCGCGCGAGCCGAAATTGCCGGCCTGCGGATATTGCGGCGCCCCGAACGGGCAGGCATAGAAGCAATAGCCGCAGCCGATGCACAGATCCTTGTTGTGCAGGACGATGCCATCCTCGGTCTGATAGAAGCAATCGGTCGGACAGACCGCCATGCAGGGCGCGTCCGAGCAGTGCATGCAGGCCATCGACAGCGAACGCTCGCCCGGCGTGCCGTCATTGATGGTCACCACCCGGCGGCGGTTGATGCCCCAGGGCACGCCGTTTTCGTTCTTGCACGCGGTCACGCAGGCGTTGCACTCGATGCAGCGTTCGGCGTCGCAGAGAAATTTCATTCTAGCCATTGTTCTCTCCTCCTCAGGCTGCGGTGATCTTGCAGAGCGACGCTTTCGTCTCCTGCATCTGGGTGACGCTGTCATAGCCATAGGTCATGGCGGTGTTGGCCGCCTCGCCCAGCACTTAGGGGTCGGCGCCCTCGGGGTACTTGTCGCGCAGGTCCTTGCCCTGGAACCAGCCGCCAAAATGGAACGGCAGGAACACGACGCCCTGGCCGACCCGCTCGGTCACCATGGCCTTGACCTTGATCTTGCCGCCCTCGGGGCTGTGCACCCAGATCATCGCCCCGTCGCGAACGCCAAGATCGTTGGCATCGCGCGGGTTGAGCTCGGCGAACATTTCCTGCTGCAGCTCGGCCAGCCAGGCGTTGGAGCGGCTCTCGGCGCCG
Organism: uncultured Aliiroseovarius sp.; assembly: GCA_964585355.1. GTDB lineage: Bacteria > Pseudomonadota > Alphaproteobacteria > Rhodobacterales > Rhodobacteraceae > JAAEUB01. Next base: position 1,061 of record CAZPDV010000006.1, on the reverse strand, counting down.
CCGCCCTCGTATTCCACCAGGCGCCCGGAAGTCAGGATCAGCGGGAAGTCCTTGGCGAAATCCACCTTCTGGATCGACTCATAGAGCGTCGGCAGGCGGTAGTTGCGGGTGTCCGCATAGGTCGGATAATCCGCCACCAGGTCGCGCCGCGGGGTATAGAGCGGCTCGCGGTGGATCGGCACCGGGTCGGGGAAGGTCCAGACCACGGCGCGCGCCTTGGCATTGCCGAACGGGGCGCATTCATGGGCGATCGCCACCCGCTGGATGCCGCCGGAAAGGTCGGTTTTCCAGTTGGTCTTGTCGCCGGCACCGGCGGCGATGATCGCCTTTTCCGCGTCGGTCAGCTCGCTGTCCCAGCCCAGTTCCTTGAGCATCGCCAGGGTGAACTCGGGATAGCCGTCCTGGATGTCCGAGCCCACCGAATAGACGCCCTCGGCCAGCAGGTTCTCGCCGTTATGCTCGACCCCGAAACGCGCCCGGAAGGTCAGGCCGCCCTTCGAGACCGGCTTGGACATGTCATAGAGGTTGGGCGTGCCCGGATGGCCCATTTCCGGCGTCCCCCAGCACGGCCAGGGCAGGCCGTAATATTCCCCGTCACAGGGGCCACCCACCGCCTGAAGCGTGGTGCGGTCAAAGGTGTGCTGGTTGGCCATGTGCAGTTTCAGCCGCTCCGGGCTCTGCCCGGTATAGCCGATGGTCCACATGCCCTTGTTGAACTCGCGGGTGATGTCCTCGATATTGGGCTCGTCCTCGCCATCCATGCCGATATTGCGGAACAGCCGATCGGCAAAGCCGAACTTCCTGGCGAACTTGGCCATGATGATATGGTCCGGCAGGCTCTCGAACATCGGCTCGATCACCTGGTCGCGCCATTGCAGCGAGCGGTTCGAGGCCGTGACCGAGCCGCGGGTCTCGTACTGGGTCGAGGCCGGCAGCAGATAGACCCCGTCGGTGCGGTCGTGCATCACCGCCGACACCGTGGGATAGGGGTCGATCACCACCAGCATGTCCAGCTTTTCCATGGCGGTCTTCATTTCCGGCCCGCGGGTCTGGCTGTTGGG
>CAZPDV010000005.1:0-21885 GCA_964585355.1 uncultured Aliiroseovarius sp. | reverse complement strand
GCGCCGGTGCATGTTGAGCCGCCGCGCGGTTTCGCTCACGTTGCGGTCGCACAGCTCATAGACCCGCTGGATATGTTCCCAACGCACCCGGTCGGCGCTCATCGGGTTTTCGGGCGGCGGCGGCAGGTCGCCCTCGCGGGTCAGCAACGCATTGGTGATGTCGTTGGCATCTGCCGGTTTCGACAGGTAATCGGTGGCGCCAATCTTGACCGCGGCAACCGCGGTGGCAATGGCGCCATAGCCGGTCAGCACCACCACGCGGGCATCCGGCCGCCGCTCGCGCAGCACTTCCACCACGTCAAGCCCGTTGCCGTCCTCAAGCCGCAGGTCCACTACCGCATAGGCGGGCGGGCGGGCGGTGGCGATCGCCTTGCCGGCCGCGACCGACCCGGCGGTTTCCACCGAAAAGCCGCGCTTCTCCATGGCCCGCGCCAGGCGGCGCAGAAACGGCTCGTCATCGTCAACCAGCAAAAGCGAGGTATCCTCGCCCAGTTCTTCGAGTTTCTGTTCCGACACGGGATGCCCTTCCGACTGTCCTGGGTCCGGCTAACTTATGCCGAGAATGGGGGGCGGTCAATTTGCCACAGCCAGACGCGCATTAAAAAACCGTCACTTCGCCGCGTCGATGTAACAGGCAACCCGCTTGGCCATTTCCTCGGGGGTTGCATCGCGGCGGAAAAATTCGACAAAGCCGATATCCGGCAACACCAGATAGGTGAAGGTCGAATGGTCCATCAGGTAATATTCCGGGTCGTCGCCCGGCGCCTTGGCATAATAGGTCTTGTAGGCCTGGCTTGCCGCCTTGATCTGTTCGGGGGTGCCGGTATAGCCGGTCATGTCGGGATGGATATAATCGGTAAATTCGCGCAGCACCTCGGGGGTGTCCCGCTCCGGGTCGATCGAGATGAACGCCATCTGCGCGTCATAGCCCTGGGCCTTCAGGATATCCAGCGCCTCGGCGTTGCGGGCATTGTCCAGCGGGCAGACATCCGGGCAGAAGGTATAGCCGAAATAGAGCAGCGTCGGCTTCTGAAACATGTCGGCATCGGTGACCGGCTTGCCGTTCTCGTCGATCAGCTCCAGCGGCCCGTCCAGGCCGATCGAGGCGTTCTTGTCGAGCCTGACATTGCAATCAGAGCCGTTCATGTACCACACCACGCCGCCGATAACCGCCAGCGCCACGGCGGCGACCAATGCCCAGAGCTTGACCATGTTTCCGTCCTTTCGGTTGCGCGGCATTGATCCCACCATGCGCCCCGACATACAAGGGCAAAGAATGCCACAGGGGGCGCGCATGAAGGGGCGAAATGGGGTAATCCAGTCTCAGCCGGACAGCCGGGTGCGCCTGCAGACGCTGGTGACCCTGCGCTGGGTGGCCGTGCTGGGGCAGGTGGTTGCGGTCATGGCCGCGCGCTATCTGTTCGACCTGTCGCTGGAGCCCGGCCCCTTTGCCGTCGTCATCGGCCTGTCGGTGCTGGCAAATATCGTATCCATCTTTGTCTATCCGCATAACAAGCGTCTGAGCGAGGGCGCGGTTGCCGCCATGCTGGTATTCGACACGCTGCAACTGGCGGCGCTGCTTTTTCTTTCCGGCGGGCTCAGCAACCCGTTTGCGGTGCTGATCGTGGCGCCGGTCACGGTGGCGGCCACGGCGCTGTCGCTGCGTTCGACCGTCATTGTCGCGATCGCTGCTTTTGCCTCGACCACCCTGATCGCGGTCTGGCATGTGCCGCTGACCACGCGGCTGGGCGCAGAAGTCGCCGCGCCCGATATCCTGACCTTCGGGGCCTGGGGCGCGATCCTGATCACCATCGTGTTCCTGGGCTTCTATACCCACCGCCTGACTGGCGAGATGAAGTCCATGTCCAGGGCCTTGCTTGCCACCCAGATGGCGCTGGCGCGCGAGCAGAAGCTGACCGACCTTTCCGGGGTGGTGGCCGCCGCGGCGCATGAGCTGGGCACACCGCTGGCCACCATCAAGCTGGTAGCGTCCGAGCTGATCGACGAACTCGATGATTGCCCCGAGCACAAGCAGGACGCCGCCCTGATCCGCGAACAGGCCGACCGCTGCCGCGATATCCTGCGTTCCATGGGCAAGACCGGCAAGGACGACATGATGCTGCGCCAGGCGCCGCTGGGCTCGGTGGTCGAGGATGCCGCCGCGCCGCATATGGACCGCGGCAAGCGGGTGATTATCCAGGTCGGTGACAAGGACAAGCCCGCCGCCGATCAACCCGTCATCCTGCGCCGCCCGGAAATCGTGCACGGGCTGCGCAACCTGATCCAGAATGCGGTGGATTTTGCCGCGACCACCATCTGGATCGACCTGTGCTGGACCGAGCGCGCCATTTCGGTGCGCATTACCGACGACGGCCCCGGCTATGCCCCGCACGTGATCGGCGATATCGGCGAGCCGTTCGTGGGCCGGCGCAAACAGGCCAGGGCCGATCAGAGCCGGCCGGAATATGAGGGCATGGGGCTGGGCCTGTTCATTGCCAAGACCCTGCTGGAACGGACCGGGGCCGAGCTCAGCTTTACCAACGCGACCGAGCGTTACAGCGGCCAGCCGCATCCCGGCGAACGCGCCGGCGCGATTGCGGTGGTGGTCTGGCCACGGGTCAAGGGCGGGGTCGAGGCGGAAGAGAAGGCCCCGATTCTGGGGGACAATGCCCCGTTCGGGGTCTGAAAACAGGCGCAAATGCGACAATTTGGCTGAAATTCACTGAAATTTGGCCGGAATCACTTTCGCTTAAGGCTTCGTTAACCTTCTGACCTCAACCTCTGGTTAACGGTGTTCGAATCGGGAATCGCGCCATGTCCGATACCATCCTTGCTGTGGCCATTGTTCTGGCCTCGTTCCTGACGGCGCTTGCCGCGCTGGTCGCATTTGCGGTGCTCAACCACCGGCGCGAAAGACGCTTGAGCGGCCTTCGACCGACCGAGAAGAATGCGATCGTGTTTCTGTTCGAGGATGACCGGCTGGTTGATTCGACACCGGCCGCGAAACGGGTGCTGCAGGTGACCGAAGATTCCGGCGATGATTGGGCCCGGCTTGCCTCGATCCTCAAGCCGCGTTTCGACGGTTTTGACGAGATGCCGATGCAGGCGCTGGAACTGGGTTCGGTTGAACTCGAAGCCAGGGACGGCACATCGCGGCTCAGGGCCGAGGTGGTCAACGGCATGTTGCGGCTAGAGATATCCGATGCCGAGCGTGCCGAGGCGGGCGCCGGGCTCGACCGTTATTCGCTGTCGGCCATGCGTGACGAACTTGCCACCCACCGGGCGATCGCCGAGCATGTGCCGTTTCTGACATGGCGCGAAAACGAAAAGGGCGAGATTGTCTGGGCCAACCGCGCCTATCTCAAGCTTGCCGAGATCGTGCAGCGCGATTCCGGCGTGGCGTCCTGGCCGCCGGCGCAGTTGTTTGAGCCCGGCATTGTCGGCACCGATGCCGCGGCACCCTGGCCACAGCGCGCCAGGCTCAAGATCCCGGATGAGGATGTGGAAAGCTGGTTCGAGGTCCACCGCGCCCCCCTTGGCGACGAAACCCTGTTTTCAGCCATGCCGATCGACGCGCTGGTTCAGGCCGAGAAGAACCTCTCGGAATTCATCAATACCCTGACTGGAACCTTTGCCCATCTGCCGATCGGGCTGGCGATTTTCGACCGGGAGCGCAAGCTCAACCTGTTCAACCCGTCGCTTACCGACCTGACCATGCTCCCGGCCGAATTCCTGTGTGGCCAGCCCAGCCTGTTCGCCTTTCTCGACCGCCTGCGCGACAAGCGGATGATGCCCGAGCCGAAGGATTACAAGGGCTGGCGGCAGGCCATGTCCGAGCTTGAGGAGAAAGCGGTCAACGGCACCTATCTTGAGACCTGGTTCCTGCCGACCGGTCAGACCTACCGCGTCACCGGCCAGCCGCATCCGGGAGGGGGGCTTGCGCTTCTGTTCGAGGATATCTCTTCCGAGATGTCGCTGACCCACCGCTTCAAGGCCGAGCTGGAGATGGGGCAGGCGGTGCTCGACGGGGTGGCGGACGCGGTCGCCGTCTTTACCGCCGGCGGCATCCTGTCCATGACCAATGCCGCCTTCACCGCGCTTTGGGATACCGATCCGTCCACCAGCATGACCGAACTCACCGTGTCTGACGCCACCTTTGCCTGGGGTCAGAAATGCAACCCGACCCCGGTCTGGCGCCAGTTGCGCGCGTTCATCTCGGAGGGTGGCGAGCGGCGGGCGTGGGAAGCGCCGGTGACGCTCAAGGACGGCCGGGTGCTGCAATGCCGGGTCGTGCCGACCATTCAGGGCGCAACCATGGTGACCTTCAGGCAAGCGCATGCCTCCCCGGCCCGCGAGGCACCGAAGCAGGCGCCGGTTCAGGCCAGCATATAATCGGCTTGCGGCTGGGGCCCGGCCCGCTAAGACTGGCTGCATGCAAGAAGAAAGCCGGCACGAGACGATCTTTCGCACTCCCGAGCAGACCGCGGGCTTTGCCGCACGGTTGGGGCCGCTCTTGGGGCCGGGGGCTGTGATCCTGCTCCAGGGGCCGGTCGGTGCCGGTAAATCGCATTTTGCAAGGGCGCTGATCCAGGCCCGCCTTGCCGCAAGGGGCCTGGCTGAGGATGTACCATCGCCAACCTTTACCCTGGTTCAGACCTATGACGACGGGCATGTCGAGATATGGCATGCCGATCTCTATCGCCTGAGCGGGCCGGCCGAGGTGGACGAGCTGGGGCTGTGGGAGGCGTTCGACACCGCCATCTGCCTTGTGGAATGGCCCGACCGGCTGGGTCGATATGCGCCGGAGGACGCACTGACCCTGACCCTGACGCCGACCGGCAAAACCGGCGAGCGGCGGGCGGAGTTCTGCTTCTCCAACCCGGAATGGGAGGCGCGCCTTGCCCATTGTGGGCGCTGATTTCGATAACGCGAGGCTGGCTCGTGGCGCCGGGCTGGTCTATTCTGAAGCGGATCGTCAGAACCGGATCAGGTAACGGGGTGGAGCAACCGTGTTTTTGCCAAGCGAACCATGGAATGCGGTGGGGCCAATGGATGCGCCCCGGCGCGGCGTAACATGCGGGTTCGAAAACCCTGAGTGGCAGAAGCCGGCCGAACAGATGCTGCCGCAAGCCGATGTTTGAGCCACAAGCAGCCCCGCGCGTCTTTGCCGTGCCGCTGGGCGTGGACCTGCCGCAAGCCCTGGTGCACGGGCTTGAAGCGCGCCTGAAGGGCCACAGCCCGCACGCATGGGCGCGGGTTGAAATCTGGGTGCCGACCCGGCGGATGCAGCGCCGCATCCTGTCGATCATGGCGCAGGGTCCGGCCCGCCTCGCCCCGCGCATCCGCACCATTGCCGAACTTGGCCAGGATCCAGCCTTTGCCGATATTCCACTGCCGGTCTCGGCGCTCAGGCGGCGGCTGGAGCTTACCCGGCTGATCGCCCGCTTGCTTGAGCGCGCACCGGACCTGGCCCCGCGCGCCTCGCTCTATGACCTTGCCGACAGCCTGGCCGGCCTGCTGGACGAGATGCAGGGCGAAGGCGTCAGCCCCGCCACCTTGCAGAAGCTGGATGTCGCCAACCACTCGGCGCATTGGGCGCGTAGCCTCAAATTCCTTGAAATCGTTGAACATTATTTTGGAGAAAGCCGCGCAGAGGAACCCGACAGCGAGGCCCGCCAGCGGCTGGTGGTTGAGCGTCTGGCGGAAGAATGGCAGCATGCGCCGCCTGACCACCCGGTGCTCGTGGCCGGCTCGACCGGCTCGCGCGGGGCGACGGCGTTGTTCATGCAGGCAGTGGCGCGGCTGCCGCAGGGCGCGCTGGTCCTGCCCGGTTTCGACACCGGTCTGCCGCCCGATATCTGGCAGCGTCTGAACGACCCGCTTGACGGCGAGGACCACCCGCAGTTTCGCTTTGCCCGGCTCATGGACAGGCTCGGGCTCGACCCCAGCGCGACCCCGCAATGGGCGCCGGAGCTTGCGCCGGTCAATCCCGCACGCAACCGGCTGGTGTCGCTGGCGCTCAGGCCGGCGCCGGTTACCGATCAATGGCTGGCGGAAGGCAGCCGGCTGGAACCGGAGATGCTGGTGGCGGCGACCGATGGCCTGACCCTGATCGAGGCCCCCTCGCCCCGGGCCGAGGCGGTGGCGATCGCGCTGCGCCTGCGCAAGGCGGTAGAAGATGGCGTCCGGGCGGCGCTGATCACGCCGGACCGGACCCTGACCCGGCAGGTCACGGCGGCGCTGGCGCGCTGGGGGATCGTGCCCGATGACAGCGCCGGCCAGCCGCTGGCGCTGAGCGCGCCGGGGCGGTTCCTGCGCCATGTGGCCGAGCTTTTCGGCCAGCGCCTGACCGCGCTCACGCTCCTGACCCTGCTCAAGCACCCGCTTGCCGCCTCCGGGGCAGAGCGTGGCAATCATCTGCTCTGGACCCGTGATTTCGAGCTGGAAGTGCTGCGTGAGGGGTTGCCGTTTCCCACCCCGGATGCGCTGATCCATTGGGCGAGGACCAGCCACAAGGGCGATGCGGCGCGCCTGCGCTGGGCCAGCTGGCTGGCGGGGGTGCTGGAAGGCACCGAGGCGGCGCAGACCGCACCGCTCGAGGTTCACGTGCGCCGGCATCTGGCGCTGGCGGAAGCGCTGGCCACCGGGCCGGCCGAGGATGCCAGGCCGGCCGGCGGGCTTTGGGAGAGGGAAGCCGGCCGCGCCGCCCGGGAAATGACCGCCGAACTGCTGCGCGAGGCGCCGGCGGGCGGGCCGCTCACCCCGTCCGATTATCGCGACCTGTTTCGCGCGGTGCTGGCGCGTGGCGAGGTGCATGCGGACCCGGAAAGCCCGCATCCGGGGGTGATGATCTGGGGCACGCTCGAGGCACGGGTGCAGGGGGCCGAACTGGCCATACTGGCCGGTCTGAACGATGGCATCTGGCCGGAAATGCCGGCGCCGGATCCGTGGCTCAACCGCAAGATGCGGCTGGAGGCCGGGTTGCTTTTGCCCGAGCGGCGCATCGGCCTTGCCGCGCATGATTTTCAACAGGCGATCGCCGCGCCCGAGGTGGTGCTGAGCCGCGCCATTCGCGATAACGAGGCCGAGACGGTGGCCTCGCGCTGGCTGTTGCGGTTGCAGAACTTGCTGAAGGGCCTGCCGCAGGGCGGTCCCCAGGCGCTGGAGGCCATGCGCACGCGCGGGGCCGACTGGGTGACGCTTGCAGGCCGGCTGGACGAGCGGGCCGAAGGGAGGCTGCCGCCGGCGCCGCGCCCCTCGCCCCGGCCGCCGGTAGAGGCGCGGCCGAAACAGCTTTCGGTCACCCGAATCGGCCTGCTGGTGCGCGATCCTTATGCGATCTACGCCAGGCATGTGCTGGGCCTGAGCGCGCTTGCGCCGCTGCAACGCACCCCCGACGCGCCGTTGCGCGGCACCGTCCTGCACCGGATTGCCGAAGAATTCATGACCACGGGCACCGCCCCCGACAGCCCCGAGGCGCCGGAGCTTTTCCTGGACATCACCCGGCGCGTGCTGGCCGAGGAAGTGCCCTGGCCTGCCGCGCGCATCCTGTGGCAGGCCCGGCTTGAGCGGGTGGTCGCGCAGTTTCTGGCCGATGAGGCCGGGCGCCAGGCCGAGGGGCAGAACCTGAAAAACGAGGTCTGGGGGGACCAGCACCTTGGGGAGTTGAATTTTACCCTGACCGCCAAGGCCGACCGGATCGACCGGCTGCGCGCGGGCGGGCTGGCGGTCTATGACTACAAGTCCGGCGCCCTGCCCACCAAATTACAGCAGACGCTTTTCGACAAGCAGCTGTTGCTTGAGGCAATGATCGCCCGTGCCGGCGGTTTCAAGGGTATCCCGGCTGGGCCGGTCAGCCGGGTGGCCTATATCGCGCTGGGGAAGGCCGAGCCGTTCCGCCCGCAACAGGTCAGCGATGCCGAGATCGCCGAGATCGCCGCCGAACTGGCCGCGCTGATCGCCGCCTATCAGAAGCGTGAGCAGGGCTATACCGCCATGCGGCTTGAGGAAAGGCACGGATTTCCCAGCGATTACCAGCACCTGGCCCGCTATGGCGAATGGGACATGAGCCAGATGCCGGTGTCCGAAGAGGTGGGGGGATGAGCATGGACAAGGCGACCCTTGCCCAGAACATGGCGTCAGAGCCCGCCGCCTCGACCTGGCTTTCGGCCAATGCCGGCTCGGGCAAGACCAAGGTGCTGACCGACCGGGTGGCGCGGCTGTTGCTGTCGGGGGTGTCGCCGCAAAACATCCTGTGCCTGACCTATACCAAGGCAGCGGCCAGCGAGATGCAGAACCGCCTGTTTCGGCTGCTGGGCGAATGGGCGATGAAGCCCGACGATCAGTTGCGGGCCGATCTGGCCCGGCTGGGCGAGGCGCCCGGCGCTGATCTCGGCCCGACCCGCAGCCTGTTCGCCCGCGCCATTGAAACGCCGGGCGGGCTCAAGATCCAGACCATCCACAGCTTTTGCGCGGCCCTGCTCCGGCGGTTCCCGCTGGAGGCCGGGGTGTCGCCGCAATTCAGCGAAATGGACGAACGGGCCGCGGTCCTCCTGCGCGAAGAGGTGGTCGAGGCAATGGCGCTGGACCGGCGGGGGGAGGCGCTGGCCGGGCTTGCCGCCCATTATACCGGGCAGGATTTCGGCAAGCTGACCGAGGCCATCGTCAGCCACCGCGATGCCTTTGCCGGCCCGGTGGATGCCGCCGCGATCTGGCGCGCGCTGGGGCTGGCGCCGGGGATGGACGATGAGGATATTGTCGCCGGCGCGCTGGACCCGGAGACCGACCGGCTGATCCTGGCGTTGCGCCCGATCCTGCAGGCGGGGTCGCCCAGCGAGGTGAAGCGGGCGCAGGAACTGGCCGGTTACAGCCCGGAAATGGATGGTATCGCCAAGCTGGAATGCCTGCAGCGGACCTTTCTGACCAAGGAATGCCAGCCCCTGGCAAAACCGCTGACCAAGGCCACTGCCGCAGGTCCGGCGGCGGGGCTGGTCGGCGGGCTGATGGCGCTGATGGAGCGGCTTGCGCTGGCGCGGGAGATGCAGAACGCGCTTCTGACCGCGCGCCGGACACTGGCGCTGCACCGCTTCGCCCGGCTGTTTCTGGCAGAATACGAGGCGCGCAAACAGGCGCGCGGCTGGCTGGATTTCGATGACCTGATCGGCAAGGCCGGCGCGCTGCTTTCCGATCCGGCCCTGGCGGCATGGGTGCTCTATCGGCTCGATGGCGGGATCGACCATATCCTGGTGGACGAGGCCCAGGATACCAGCCCGGCCCAATGGCGGGTGATCGAGCGTCTCACCCAGGAATTCACCAGCGGCGAAAGCGCCCGCGACGTGGCGCGCACGATTTTCGTGGTCGGCGATCCGAAACAGTCGATCTATTCCTTCCAGGGGGCCGAGCCCGCCGCCTTTGCCCGCATGAAGGCGCATTTTGCCGCCGGTCTGGCCCAGGTAGGCCAGGGGTTGCAGGATCTGCGGCTGGAATATTCGTTTCGCTCCTCCGGGGCGGTGCTGGGGCTGGTGGATGCGGCGCTTGGCGGTCGGCCGGGGCTCGAGGAAGCGGGCTTTCGCCACATCGCGTTTTTCGACAAGCCGGGGCGGGTGGATATCTGGCCGGTGGTCGAGCAGGCCAATTACAAGGAAGAGCGCCATTGGAGCGACCCGGCCGACATTGAAATGCCCCGGACGCATATTTCGCGGCTGGCCGATGCGGTGGCCGGGGAAATCGGGCGGATGCTGGCGGAGGAAACCCTGCCGGACGGCGAAGGCGGGCGGCGCAGGATCGAGCCGCGCGACATCCTGATCCTGGTGCAGCGGCGCACCGGCGGCCTGTTTGACAGCCTGATCCGGGCCTGCAAAGGCGCGGGCCTGCCGATTGCCGGGGCCGATCTGCTGCTGCTCGGGGGCGAGATCGCGGTGCGCGACCTGACCGCGCTGTTGCGGTTTCTGGCCACGCCCGAGGATGACCTTTCGCTGGCCGAAGTGCTGCGCTCGCCGCTTTGCGGGCTCAGCGAAGCCGCGCTTTACGACCTGGCCCAGCCGCGCGCCAAGGGGGAGTATCTGTGGAACGCCTTGCGCGACAGTGGTCATGCCGAAGTCGTGGCGATGCTGGATGACCTGCGCAAGGCGGCGGATTTCCTGCGCCCCTATGAGCTGATCGAGCGGGCGCTGACGGTGCATCGCGGGCGTGAGAACCTGCTGGCCCGGCTGGGGCGCGAGGCCGAGGACGGCATCGACGCGTTGCTGGCTCAGGCGCTTGCCCATGAAAGCGCCGAGATCCCCAGCCTGACCGGGTTTCTGGAATGGCTCGACGCCATGGAGGTCAAGATCAAGCGCAAGGTCGATAATGCCGGCAACCTGATCCGGGTGATGACGGTGCACGGCGCCAAGGGGCTCGAGGCGCCGGTGGTGTTCCTGCCCGATTGCGCCGAAAGGCGCGCGGACAACGGGTCGGATCTGATTGAAGTCGGCGGCGAAGTGATCTGGAAACCGGTGAAGCCGCAGATGACCCCTCCCGTGCAGGCGGCGCTTGCCGTGCAGGAACAGGCCAGCGCCGAGGAGGATGCCCGCCTGCTTTACGTGGCCGCGACCCGGGCTGCCAACTGGTTGATCGTGGCGGCGGCGGGCAAGGCGGGGCAGGGCAAGCCAAGCTGGTATGATACGCTTGCGGGTGGGCTCGAGGCGCTGGGCGCCGTCCGGCATGACTTCGCGCTGGGGGCGGGCTGGCGGCACCAGGTCGGCGACTGGCAGGCGGCGCCCGGGCCGGATGGGGGGGCGCGCGCGGGTGCGGCCCCGGCCCTGCCGCTTTGGGCAACAACCGCCCCCGCCGCGCCAGACTCCCCCGCCGCGCCGCTTTCGCCGTCCGATCTGGGGGGGGCCAAGGTCTTGCCGGGCGAAGGCGATGGCCTGTCCGGCGACGCGGCCAGGCAGCGGGGTCGGCAATTGCACCTGTTGCTGGAGCACCTGCCCGGCACACCGCCCGAAACATGGCCCGAGCGTGCCGTGGCGCTCCTGTCCTCGGGCCCCGATGCTGCCGACCCCGACCAGGCCCGCATGTTGGGCAAGGAGGTCGCGGCGCTTGTCTCCACCCCGGCGCTTGCGCATGTATTCGCGCCTGACACCCTGGCCGAGGTCAGCGTTTCTGCCCCGCTGCCGGCCCTGGGCGGGCAGGTCATCCAGGGGGTGATCGACCGCCTGATCGTGAGTTCCGAGGCGGTAACGGTGGTGGATTTCAAGTCGAACCTGCTGGTCCCCACCCGGCCCGAGGACATCCCCACGGGCATATTGCGGCAAATGGCCGCTTATGTGGAAGCGGTGCGGCAGATATTTCCCGACCGGGTGGTAAATGCCGCCATCCTGTGGACAACAAACGCAGAATTGATGCCGATCCCTCAGGCGCAACTGGCTGCGGCATTTTCGCAGCCTTGACGCCACCGGCCGCGCTACCTAGGTTCCGTGCAAACCGAAACGCCCAGGAGAAAGCTCATGGCTACCGTCCCCGTTACCGATGCGACCTTTGATGAAGAAGTTCGCAATTCCGATATCCCCGTCATCGTTGATTTCTGGGCCGAATGGTGCGGCCCCTGCAAGCAGATCGGCCCGGCCCTGGAAGAGCTGGCAGTCGAATATGAAGGCAAGCTGAAGATCGCCAAGGTCAATGTCGATGAAAACCCGAATTCGCCGGCCATGTTCGGCGTGCGCGGCATCCCGACCCTGTTCATGTTCAAGAATGGCGAAGTCATTTCCAACAAGGTTGGCGCGGCGCCCAAGGCGATGCTGAAAAGCTGGATCGACGAATCGATCTGATCGCGCCCTCAAAAGTGCACCTTGAAACCCGGCCGTCATGGCCGGGTTTTTTTGCCTTCACCCCCAGCGCACATCGCCCAGAAAGATATATCCGGCACCATATATGGTCTTGATAAGGCGGGGGTTTTTCGGGTCTTCGCCCAGCTTGGTCCGCAGCCGCGAGATGCGCACATCCATCGCCCGGTCAAAACTTTCCGAGGCCACGCCGCCCAGGCTTTCCTGCATGTGCTGGCGCGAGATCAGGCGCTTGGGCGCCTCGAGAAACAGGCGCAGCACCTCGCCTTCGGCATGGCTGAAGGCGGTTTCGTGCCCGCTGCTGTCCTCAAGCATGTATCGGTCGAAATGCGCGGTCCAGCCGTTGAAAAACGCGGTGTTGCGGCTGTGGCCTGAGGGCTTGGCCTGGCGCAGGCGGGCCCGCACCCTGGCCACCACCTCGGCCGGCTCGAACGGCTTGATGATATAATCATCCGCCCCCAGCTCAAGCCCGGTCACCCGGTCCTGCACCTGAACCCGGCCGGAAATGATGATGATCGAGGCCCCCGATTCCAGCGCCAGCCGGTGCACCAGCGTCAGCCCGTCGCGGTCCGGCAGCCCCAGATCCACCAGGCACACATCCGGGGCCGAGGTTTTCAGCGCCGCCTCGAATTCGGTGGCGCGGCCGAAGGAAATGGTGCGAAAGCCCGCCTCCTCGAGGGCGTCCGACAGCATCAGCCGGATCTGCGGCTCGTCATCCAGAATGGCGATCAGCGGGCGGTTCATGTGCTCAGCTCCCGTTCAGTTCCTGGGCCAGGAACATGGCCAGTTCGCCCTGACTAAACGGTTTTGCGATGACCGGAAAGCCGGCGTTTGCCCGGCGCGGGTCGTCCATGGGCAGCGATGTCATCAGGCAGGCGGGCGCGGTCGAGCCAGCCTCGCGTAATTGTCGCAGGAGCGCGTCCCCCGACAGGCCGCCCTTGAGGTCGATATCCGACAGGATCAGCCCGATCCCGTCAATCCCGGCCAGGAAAAGCGCCTCTTCGGCGGTGCTGGCTTCGATCACCTGATGGCCGAAGGCGATCAGCATTTCGCGCACGTTTTCGCGGATTTCATCGGTATCCTCCACCAGTAGCACCAGCCGCGGGGCGGGCAGGGCGTCGGCCACCTTCAGCGGCAGGCGCAGTGTCACCCGGGCGCCGCCGCCGGGCTGATTGGCAAGCCGGACCTCGCCACCGGCAAGCTTGGTCTGGTCAAAGACCATCGACAGGCCCAGCCCGGAGCCTTCGCCACCCTTGGTGGTAAAGAACGGCTCGAGCGCATGTTCCAGCGCCGCGTCGGAAAAGCCCGGCCCGGTATCGCTCACGGTGATTTCCAGCCAGATACCACGCGCCGGCCGGGCGCCGAGGCGGATTCGGCCGGGGCCCATGCCGATGGCGTCGCGGGCGTTCAGGATCAGGTTGAGCACCATGTCCTGCAGCGCGCCGGGGTCCAGCAACAGCGGTTGGTCCAGCCCGGAAACATGGATTTCGAGCGTGACCCCATCGGGCAGCGAGGGCGAGGCAAGCGTGCCAAGCCCTTCAAGCAGCGCGGCCAGATCGGTGGGCTCCGGGCGCATTTCCCGCCGGCCGGTGATCGAGGCGATCCGCTCCAGCAACTCGCCGCCGCGCCGGGCGGCAGCGGTGGTGGCGTTCACCAGGTCGCGCGCCGGAGCCTGAAGGTCCATCTGCCCCAGCCGGGCCTGCAACCCGAGGATGATGGTCAGCAGGTTCGAGAAATCATGCGCCAGCCCCGAGGTCAGCTGTGCCGCCAGTTCGCGCTTGCGGGTCTGGGTCAGGGCCTCGCGCGCCTGGGCCTCTTCGGTAATGTCCATGGACAGGACATAGACCCCATGCACCGCGCCGGCCCCCTCGCGGTCGGGGGTGAAGGCGACGCGGATGCGCCGCCCGGTTTCGTCGTGGTTGAACTCGGAAACACAGGCCTCGCCGGCCAGCGCCCGGTTCAGACAGGGCAGGATCTTGGCATAGGCCTCCTGCCCCAGCGCCGCGCGCGCATGCAGGCCGACGATGTTTTCCGGCCGGCCGGGGATCACGGCGCCGAGCTTGCGGTTCGAGAAGGTATAGCAAAGGTCGGTGTCCAGCCGGGCGATATGGGCCGGCATCATTTCGGTGGTCAGGCGGGTGCGGCTCTCCATCTCGGCCAGGTGGCGCGAGGTTTCCTCGAGCGCCGCATTGGTTGCCGCCAGCGCCCGGTTGGCCTGGGCGAGCTCTTCGGTATAGGCCAGCACCCGCTCGGACAGTTCCTCTGAACGCGCCCGCAGCAGCGCTTCCTGCTGCTTGGTGCCGGTGATGTCGGTATAGACCGCGATCCAGCCGCCCTGAGGCAGCGGGCTGCCTTCGACCGAGATCACCCTGCCATTGGCGCGGCTACGTTCGACGTAATGCGGCTCGAAGGCCAGGGCCTGATCGACCCGTTCCTGCACGAATTTCTCGGGGTCATCGACCGCGCCATATTCGCCGCGATCGACCAGATAGCGGATCGTGTCTGCAAAGGGTGTGCCGGGGGCGACCAGCGCATCCGGCAGGTCGAACATTTCCTGAAACCGCCGGTTGACCACCACCAGCCTGAGGTCGCTGTCATAGATCGACAGCGCCTGCTGGATCAGGTTCAGCCCGGCCTGCGTCAGCGCCGCAATGTCGGTTTTCATGGCAGAAGCACCTCCCCACCGATCGCTAGCACCGGGGCCGGCCCGAGAAAAGCCCCAAGCCCTTGTAACAATTCGTTAGAATTGCGAAAAAATGCGGCAAGTTTTGCCCAGCAGACATATAGTCAACCTGTGATACCAGAGAATCGCATGAGCGATCAGGGGCGCCATGCGGCGTGGGGAGGAAAAGACTTGGCAGACGCAACAGCGGATCAGGGCATGTATGGCTCCATCCCGGCGCTTCTGGAGCGCAACGCAAAGGTATTTGCCGATCGCCCGGCCTATCGCGAAAAGGAATTCGGCATCTGGCAGGAATGGACCTGGGCCGAGGCGCGCGAAGAGATCAGGAACCTGGCGCTGGGCCTGCTCATCCTGGGGATCGAGCGCGGCGACCACGTGGCGATCATCGGCCGCAACCGTCCGGCCCATTACTGGGGCATGGTCGCCGCCCAGATGTGCGGTGCGGTGCCGGTGCCGCTTTATCAGGACGCGGTGGCAGAAGAGATGGCCTATGTGCTGGACCATTGCCACGCCCGCTTCGTGATCTGTGGCGATCAGGAACAGGTGGACAAGGTGATCGAGGTGCAGGAAAGCGTGCACCATATCGAACATGTCCTGTATTACGACAAGCGCGGCATGCGCAAATATGACCACGAGCATCTGCACTGGTACCATACGGTGCAGGAGGAAGGCCGGGTTGCCCACGAGCGGGTCGAGCGACAGCTGGAGCGGCGCATGGGCGAGCTCACGCTCGATAGCACCTGCGTCATGCTTTATACGTCGGGCACGACCGGCAAGCCCAAGGGCGTGGTCCTGTCCAACCGGAACATCATCGAAAGCTCGAAAAACTCGGCCGCGTTCGACAACCTGACCGAGAAGGAAGACATCCTTGCCTATCTGCCCATGGCCTGGGTGGGCGATTTCATCTTTTCGGTCGGTCAGGCCTATTGGTGCGGCTTTTGCGTGAATTGCCCCGAAAGCCCGGACACCATGATGACCGATCTGCGCGAGATCGGGCCGACCTACTATTTTGCGCCGCCGCGGGTGTTCGAGACCCAGCTGACCAGCGTGATGATCCGCATGGAGGATGCCGGGCGTTTCAAGAAGTGGCTGTTTCGTCACTACATGGCGCTGGCCAGGAAGGTGGGGCCGGCCATTCTGGACGGTCGCCCGGTGGCGGCCATGGACCGGCTGCGCTACAGGCTGGGCGAGGTTTTCATCTATGGCCCGCTCAAGAACACGCTTGGCTTTTCGCGGGTGCGGGTGGGCTATACCGCGGGCGAGGCGATCGGCCCCGAGATCTTCGAATTCTACCGCTCGCTGGGCATCAACCTCAAGCAGCTCTATGGTCAGACCGAGGCCACGGTGTTCATCACCGTGCAGCCCGATGGCGAGGTCCGGCCCGATACGGTGGGCATCCCCGCCCCCGGCGTCGAGGTCAGGATCGCCGATAATGGCGAGATCTTCTATCGCTCGCCCGGCGTGTTCGTCGAATATTACCGGAACCCGGAAAGCACCGCCTCGACCAAGGATGCCGAGGGCTGGGTGGCCACCGGCGATGCCGGCTTCTTCGAGGAGGATACCGGCCACCTGCGCATCATCGACCGGGCCAAGGACGTGGGCAAGATGGCGGATGGCAGCCTGTTCGCGCCGAAATACGTGGAGAACAAGCTCAAGTTTTATCCCGATATCCTCGAGGCCGTGGTGTTCGGCAATGGTCGCAACATGTGCACCGCCTTCATCAATATCGACCTGACCGCGGTCGGCAACTGGGCCGAGCGCAACAATATCGCCTATGCCTCCTATCAGGAGCTTGCCGGGCACCCGCAGGTCTATGCCACGATCAAGGCGCATGTGGAGGAGGTCAACAGATCGGTGGCGCAGGACGCGATGCTGTCAGGTTGCCAGATCCATCGCTTCCTGATCCTGCACAAGGAGCTTGACGCCGATGACGGCGAAATGACCCGTACCCGCAAGGTGCGCCGCAAGATCGTCGAGGAGAAGTTCGCCGACCTGATCGACGCGCTCTATTCCGGCAAGACCGAGCAATATACCGAAACCGAAGTTACCTATGAAGATGGCCGCAAGGGCAAGATCACCGCGACGCTGAAGATCGAGGATGCCAAGGTGTTTGACGTGAAAAAGGGGGCGGCACAATGAGCGTGAACGATCTTGAGCCCTATGTCACCGAAGACGGCCGCACCATTGGCGGCGTGGTCATGGAGATGAAGAACATCACCCTGCGCTTTGGCGGGGTGACGGCGATCAAGGATATTTCCTTCAACATCCGCGAGGGCGAAATTCGCGCCATCATCGGCCCGAACGGCGCTGGCAAGTCCTCGATGCTCAACGTCATTTCCGGCTTTTACGTGCCGCAGGAGGGCGAGGTCTGGTTCCGTGGCAAGCGCCGGCCGAAGATGAAGCCGTTTGAAGTGGCGCGCCAGGGCATCGCCCGAACCTTTCAGAACATCGCGCTGTTCGAGGGGATGAGCGTGCTTGACAACGTGATGACCGGGCGCCTGACCCACATGCAGACCGGGCTGGCGACGCAGGCGCTGTGGTGGGGGCGCGCCGAAAGGGAAGAGTTCGAAAACCGCGAGAAGGTCGAAAAGATCATCGACTTTCTCGAGATCCAGGCGATCCGCAAGACCCCGGTCGGGCGCCTGCCCTACGGGTTGAAAAAGCGGGTCGAGCTGGCCCGCGCGCTGGCGGCCGAGCCGAAGCTGTTGCTGCTGGACGAACCGATGGCGGGCATGAATGTCGAAGAAAAAGAGGATATGAGCCGCTTCATCCTTGATGTGAACGATGAGTTTGGCACCACGATCTGTCTGATCGAACACGACATGGGCGTGGTCATGGACCTGTCGGATCGCGTGGTGGTGATGGATTACGGCAAGAAGATCGGCGATGGCACCCCGGACGAGGTGCGCAACAATCAGGCGGTGATCGACGCCTATCTGGGGGTGGCACATGACTGATTTTTCATCGAAAAATCAAGGAGGCGCAAATGCCTGAGCAGCTTCTTTTCGCAATGGAGGTCACGCTGAACGGGTTGATGGCCGGGGTGCTTTACGCGCTGGTGGCGCTGGGCTTCGTGCTGATCTTCAAGGCCTCGGGCGTGTTCAACTATGCCCAGGGGGTGATGGCGCTGTTCGCGGCGATGACCCTGGTGGGCATCCAGCAGGGCCAGGTGCCCTTCGCCCACCTGATCAACACCATTTTCGGCACCGAAATCACCCATTTCGGCTGGACCATCCCATCGGTCCTGGCGATCCTGCTGACCGCTGCTGTCATGGTGCTGTTTGCGGTCGCGGTGCAAAAGCTGATCCTGCAACACCTGGTCAACCAGCCCGACATCATCCTGTTCATGGCCACGATCGGGCTTGCCTATTTCATGGAAGGGTTTTCCGACCTGATGTGGGGCGCCGACATCAAGAAGCTGGATATCGGCCTGCCGCAGGGGCTTAACGAGACCATCGACAACCTGACCTATGGCTGGTTCGGTTACGGCTTTTTCATCGACAACCTCGATATCGTCGCGTCGGTGGTGGCGGCGCTTCTGGTGGCGGCGCTGGTGTTGTTTGCGCAATATACCAAGCAGGGCCGCGCCATGCGGGCGGTGGCCGACGACCACCAGGCGGCGCTGTCTGTGGGCATCTCGCTGCGCTTCATCTGGGTGCTGACCTGGTCGCTTGCCGGTTTCGTGGCCATGGTCGCGGGCATCATGTGGGGGGCCAAGTCCGGCGTGCAATTCTCGCTCAGCCTGATCGCGCTCAAGGCGCTGCCGGTGCTGATGCTGGGCGGCTTCACCTCGATCCCCGGTGCCATCGTTGGCGGGCTGATCATCGGCGTGGGGGAAAAGCTGTTCGAGTTCCTGGTTGGCCCCCATATCGGCGGCGCCACCGAAAACTGGTTTGCCTATGTGCTGGCGCTGCTGTTCCTCGTGTTCCGGCCGCAAGGGCTGTTCGGCGACAAAATCATCGAGAGGGTCTAGGCCATGATCTACCGCGAAGCAGGCGACTTCAAGACATCCTACCGCGAGGACAGCCAGACCTTTCCGCTCAAGCTCGACCGCCGGGCCTATTGGGCGCTGATGATCGTGGCCTTTGCCGTGGTTCCGTTCATCATCAACGATTACTGGGCAAATTCGGTGATCCTGCCGTTTCTGATCTATTCCATCGCGGCGCTGGGCCTGAACATCCTCACCGGCTATGCCGGGCAGGTCAGCCTTGGCACCGGCGGCTTCATGGCGGTGGGGGCCTATGCGTCCTACAAGCTGATGACCGCCTTTCCCGGCATGCCGGTCTTTCTTGACGTGATCATCGCGGGGGTCATTACCGCGCTGGTGGGTATGGCGTTCGGCCTGCCATCGCTGCGCATCAAGGGGTTCTATCTGGCGGTGGCAACGCTGGCCGCGCAGTTCTTCCTGGTCTGGCTGTTCAACAAGGTGCCGTGGTTCTTCAACTACTCGGCCTCGGGCATGATCAACGCGCCCGAGCGCGGCATGTTCGGCGCCGCGATTACCGGGCCGGCCGCTTCGGCGCCGGCGCGCTACATGTTCTGCCTGATCATCACCGTGGGGCTTGCCTGGATGGCGCGCAACCTGACGCGCGGCTCGGTCGGGCGCAAGTGGATGGCGATTCGCGACATGGACATCGCCGCCGAGATCATCGGGGTCAACCCGCTCACCGCCAAGCTGTCGGCCTTTGCCATTTCCAGCTTTTTCATCGGGGTTGCCGGCGCGCTGCTGTTTTCGGTCTATCTGGGCGCGGTCGAGGTGGGCGAGGCGTTCGGCATTCAGAAAAGCTTTCTGATCCTGTTCATGATCATCATCGGCGGCCTGGGCTCGATCCTGGGCTCGTTTGCCGGCGCCGCCTTCATGGTGCTGTTGCCGGTTCTGCTGAAAAACGTGCTGGTCGGGGGCTTGGGTTGGCCGACCGACCTGGCCGAACAATCGCAGTTCATGATCGTGGGCGCCCTGATCATTGCCTTTCTGGTATTCGAGCCGCACGGGCTGGCGCAGCTCTGGCGGCTGACAAAGGAAAAACTCAGACTCTGGCCTTTCCCGCACTGACGGGCAGGCAACAGGAGGGCGTGCCCTGACGAGGGTACGGAATTTGCAACACCTAGGGAGGAAAAAGCAAATGAAGATGAAGAAAATTGCGGTCATGGCCGCAACGGTGGTGGCGCTTGCCACCCCGGCAATGGCGGATATCGTGTTTCCGTCGCTCAGCTACCGGACCGGGCCTTATGCCGCCAACGGCACTCCGTTTGCCGATGGCTATGCCGATTATCTGACGCTGATCAACGAGCGCGATGGCGGCATCGGCGGCGAGAAGGCCCGGCTTGAAGAATGCGAGACCGGCTATAACACCGAAAAGGGTGTGGAATGCTATGAATCCACCAAGGGCGATGGCGCGGTGGTTTACGAGCCGCTCTCGACCGGGATCACCTATCAGCTGATCCCCAAGGCCTCGGCAGACGGCATCCCGATCCACTCGGGCGGCTATGGTCGGACTTCGGCCGCCAACGGCAAGGTTTTCAAGTGGGTGTTCAACTACCCGACCAACTACTGGTACGGTGCCTCGATCGCCATCAAGCACATCCTGGATCAGGAAGGCGGCGACATTTCCGGCAAGACCATCGCGCTGCTTTATCACAACTCGGCCTATGGCAAGGAGCCGATCCGCACCCTGCAGGAGCTGGCCAAGAAGCATGGCTTCAACCTGACCCTGCTGCCGGTTGACCATCCCGGCCAGGAGCAGAAATCGCAGTGGCTGCAGATCCGCCGTGAAAAGCCCGACTATGTGCTGCTGTGGGGCTGGGGCGTGATGAACCAGGTTGCCATTCAGGAAGCCGCCAACATCCGCTATCCGATGGATCACTTCATCGGCGTCTGGTGGTCCGGTTCGGAAAACGACGTGAAGGCTGCCGGCGCCAAGGCCGATGGCTACAAGTCGCTGAGCTTCCACATGCCGGGCGACAACTTCCCGGTCTTCGATGACATCCAGAAATACGTTGTCGATGCGGGCAAGGCTGCCGGTGCCGGCGACCAGATCGGGACCGTGCTCTATAACCGTGGTCTCTATGCGGCGATGCTGGCGGTCGAAGCCGCCAAGACCGCGCAGGAAATGGCCGGTCACGCCGCCATCACCCCTGCCGAGATGCGCGACGGCATGGAGAACCTGGACATGACCGAAGAGAAGATGGCCGCTCTTGGCCTGCCCGGCTTCGGCCCGGCCTTCAAGGTCACCTGCGCCAACCATGGTGGCAACGGCCTGGCCCTGGTGCAGCAATGGGACGCGACCGCGCAGAAGTGGAACGTGATCACCGATTATATCGAGCCTGATTTCGATGTGATCCAGCCGCTGATCGACGAGGATTCGGCCGCCTATGCCGCCGAAAACAACATCACGCCGCGCGACTGCAACTGAGCGGATGTAAAAGAACCGTCCGGGCCCCTGTGGCCCGGACACCACCCGAGCATTACGAGGGCCACCATGCTGGACGCCGGAAAAACGCAGGAAGTGCTGCTGGAAGTCAACAATATCGAGGTGATCTACAATCACGTGATCCTCGTGCTCAAGGGCGTGTCGCTGGCGGTTCCCAAGGGCGGCATCACCGCGCTTCTGGGCGGCAACGGCGCTGGCAAGACCACCACGCTCAAGGCGATTTCCAACCTTCTGCACTCCGAGCGCGGCGAGGTAACCAAGGGCAGCATCGAATATCGCGGCGAGGACATCACCGAACAGACCCCGGCGGGGCTTGTCCGGCGTGGCGTCATCCAGGTGATGGAGGGCCGCCATGTGTTCGAGCATCTGACGGTCGAGGAAAACCTGCTGACCGGCGCCTATACCCGCAAGGACGGGCGCGGCGCTATCGAGGCCGACCTGCAGATGGTTTACGACTATTTCCCGCGCCTGAAACAGCGGCGCAAGAGCCAGGCCGGCTATACCTCCGGCGGCGAGCAACAGATGGTGGCGATCGGCCGGGCCTTGATGTCGAAGCCCGAGACGATCCTGCTGGACGAGCCCTCCATGGGGTTGGCGCCGCAGCTGGTGGAAGAGATCTTTACCATCGTCAAGGATCTGAACGAAAAGGAGGGCGCGACCTTCCTGCTGGCCGAGCAGAACACCAATGTCGCGCTGCGCTATGCGCATTATGGCTATATCCTGGAATCGGGTCGCGTGGTCATGGACGGACCGGCGGATGACCTGCGCGAGAACCCGGATGTGAAAGAGTTTTACCTGGGCATGTCGGATGAGGGGCGCAAAAGCTTCCGCGACGTGCGCAGTTATCGCCGCCGCAAGCGCTGGCTGGCGTAAGGGGGGCAACATGAGCGAATTTTATGACGCACTGGAGGTGCGCTCGGCCGACGAACGCCGCGCGGATCAGGAAAAG
>CAZPDV010000004.1:17696-23095 GCA_964585355.1 uncultured Aliiroseovarius sp. | reverse complement strand
CAATTTTGCCATGCTTTTCAAACACCTGTTCGGCGGTGGCGAGGCCAAGCTGGTGTTGGTGGAAAGCGACGACCCGCTTGAGGCCGGGCTTGAGATCATGTGCCAGCCGCCGGGCAAGAAGCTCTCGACCCTGAGCCTGCTGTCAGGGGGCGAACAGACCCTGACCGCGCTGGCGCTGATCTTTGCGGTGTTCCTGGCCAACCCGGCGCCGATCTGCGTGCTGGACGAGGTGGACGCGCCGCTGGACGACGCCAACGTGACCCGCTTTTGCGACCTGCTGGACGAAATGACCCGGCGCACCGACACCCGCTTTCTGATCATCACCCACCACGCGGTTTCCATGAGCCGCGCCGACCGGCTGTTTGGCGTCACCATGGCCGAGCAGGGGGTCAGCCAACTGGTCAGCGTTGACCTGAAAAAGGCAGAAGCCATGGTGGCTTGAGACATTTTGCCCCCCGCCGAACCGGGGATTTTGCTATTGCGAAACGCCGCGGCTCCCGTGTAAAGTCAGGTTACCAAAAACCTTTTCGGGAGAACGGAAATGAAATTTATTTCAGCAGCAACGGGTCTTGTTCTGGCCATGGGAATCGCCGCGCCGGCCAGTGCCGAGCAAATCCTGGCCTCGAACCCGCAAAGCCTGGTCAATTTTTTCTTCAATCAGGGCATCCCGGCCCAGCTGACCACCGATCAGGTCGGCGACCCGCTGGTTGAATACCGGGTGAACGGTGACACCAACCAGGTTTACTTCTATGATTGCACCGACAACACCAACTGCCTGGCCCTGCAATTCTCGTCCGGCTATCGCCTGGACAAGCCGATCAGCCTTGAAACCGTCAATGGCTGGAACGCGGAAAACCGCTTTACCTTTGCCTATCTCGCCGATGACGGCGCGGTCTGGATCGAGTTCGACATTGCCACCAGCCAGGACGGCATCAGCGACCGCGACTTCAAGGATATCTATGATCTGTGGGTGTCCAACCTCGCCGATTTCGAAAAGACCATCGGCTGGTAAGCGCAGGCGACCTTAGCCCATATCAGCATTCACCGCCGCGACAATTGCGGCGGTGACGGCGCCGTAAAGCGCCTCGGAAATGTCGGCATATGAATGCCAGGCCTCCTGCGAAAAGTCCTGATCGCGCCAGAGCTCCAGATTATCGAAAATCCACGCCCGCTGCGCCGCGAAAATAAGCCGGCGCGCGGCCGGGTGCATCACGTCGGTGGGGCCGGGCGGGCGCGGCAGCCTGAGCGGATCGACCTCGCCCGAAAGCAGCGCCAGCGCCGAGGCAAACTGCGTGGTGATCGCCTCGAAGCCATGCTGCGCGGCAAAATCGCGGGCCTTGTGCAGAATCGCCGAAAGCGCTTGCGTCGCCGCCTCGACCGGCGCGCCGGGGGGGGCGGGCTCGCAGGGCGCGCCGTAATATTCCGCCTTCCAGATCCGGCCATCCTCGGCCGCGGGAAAGGCCACCCGCCAGCCGGCCTGCCAGCACAGGGTGCCGTGCTCCGGGCTGATCGTCGCCATGGTCCAGAGGCTGCCGCCGCCGGCAAAACCCGCCGCCAGCCGGTCGGGCAGAACGTCGTCCTCCTGCTCCAGCGTGTCCTGCCTGGTGCAACTGATCTGCACCTTTTTCACCCGGCGCTCGGATAACAGCCGCAGCCAGTGCGCCGGCGTCTCGGCCACGCGCACGTCGCGGGTGCGCCCGCTGGCCCCGGTGCGCGGCGCGCAAAAGCCGATCTCGCCACAAGAGGCAAAGGCGCGCTGGCGGTCAAACCACGGCATCGGCGCGTCCGGGTGGGTCAGCCGGTAATTGGCGGAAATCGCCAGGGCGGCCATCTGGGCGACTTCACCATCCATCGGCGCGCCGGTCCGTCCGGCTCACAGCCGGCTCAGAAGCGCGCGCGTCGGCCAGGCATCGGCGGGCAGGCCCAGCCGGACCTGCTCGGCCTGAACCGCGGCACGGGTGCGCGCGCCCAGAATACCGTCGATCTTGCCCACATCATGGCCCCGCGCCGCCAGCTTGCGCTGCAGGCTCTTCATCTCGGCCACCGACAGCGCCGGGTCGGGATTGCCGGCATCATAGACCGGCGCGCCCTCCAGCCTGGTGGCGAAATAGGCGGCGGTGGTGACATAGACAAAGCTTTGATTCCACTCAAAATAAACCTTGAAATTCGGATAGGCGATAAAGGCCGGGCCCTTGCGCCCCTGCGGCAGCAGGATCGAGGCCGGCAGATTGCGCGGCCCCAGCTTGCCGTTGCGCGCCCGGACCCCAAGCCGCTGCCAGTCGCCAACCTTCATGCTGTGCTCAAGCCCGGTTTTCGACCAGTCGAGATTGCCCGGCAGCACCACTTCCTGCAGCCACGGCTCGCCCGCGCGCCAGCCCAGCGACGACAGCATGTTGGCCCCGGACATCAGCGCATCGGCAACCGAATTGCGCAGGTCGATATGGCCGTCGCCATCGCCATCGACCCCATTGGTCAGGATGTCCTCGGGCAGCATCTGCACCATGCCGATCTCGCCCGCCCAGGCGCCCTTGCTGGTGCGCGGGTCGAAATCGCCGCGCGCAAACAGCTCAAGCGCCGCGAAAACCTGCGGCTGAAACAGCTCTGGCCGGCGGCAGTCATGACTGAGCGTCATCAGCGAATTGAGCGTGTTGAAATTGCCCTGCACGGCGCCGAAATCGGTCTCGAACGCCCAGAAGGCGGTGAGCACGCCGGGGCTGATACCATAGCGACGCTGGATCGTGTCGAACACGCTGGCATATTTGCGAATGTTGGCGCGGCCATTGTCCAGGCGATACCTGGAAATCAGCGACCGGGAAAAATCCAGAAAGGTCTTGGCGAAAATCCCCTGCGCCCGGTCGGCCTTGAGGGTGGCCTGGTCCTGCCTGACCCCGGCAAAGAAGGCATCGACGGTGGCGCGATCAAAGCCCTTGCGCTCGGCCTCCTTCTTCATCTTGGCGACAAAGCCGGAAAACGAGCCGCCACAGGGCACCTGCGCCATGGCGGAACCGGCCAGGGACAGGGCCAGGGCGGTAATGGTCAAGAACGTGCGCATGATACCTCTCCTGAAACTTTCCGGCTCAGGTTAGACAGCCGGGCGCGATCAGGCAACCGCCATGGCTGCGACAAAGGCCAGCAGCACCGCCCAGGCCCGCCAGAGCACCCGCGCCGCCCGGTCGATATCCTCGGGCCCGGCATCGCGCCGCCCGTCGCCATTGACCCAGGGAAATTCGCGCGCAACCCCGCCATAGGCGCGCGGACCGGCAAGCGCCACGCCCAGCGCGCCCGCCATGGCCGCCTCGGGCCAGCCGGCATTCGGGCTGCGGTGCAGCGGCGCGTCGCGGCGGATCGTCCGCCACATGCCGGGCCGAAAGGCGACCAGCGCGATCAGCGCCGCGGTCAGCCGCGCCGGGATCCAGTTCAGCACATCGTCAAGCCGCGCCGCCGGCTTGCCAAAGGCCTCGTAGCGGGCGGTGCGATAGCCGATCATGCTGTCGGCGGTATTGGTCAGCTTGTAGATCAGCAGCCCCGGCAGCCCCCCCACCAGGTACCAGAAGGCCGGCGCAATCACCCCGTCCGAAAGGTTCTCGGCCGCGCTTTCAATGGCGGCGCGGGCAATCGCCGGCCGGTCCAGGGCGCGGGTGTCGCGGCCGACGATCCGGGCCACTGCAAGGCGGCCGTCGCCCACCGACAGGCGCAGCGCATCGGCCACCGCCCGCACATGCTCGACCAGCGATTTCTGCGCCAGCAGGATCGCCACCAGCGCCACCTCCAGCGCCCCGCCAAACGGCAGGCGCGACACCAGCCAGCCCAGCGCGCCGGCCCCCGCCAACAGCGCCGCAAGGCTCAGCGCCCCGGCGCGCAGGCGCCCCTCTGCGCGGTTGTAACGGGCCTCGGCCCAGGCGATCAGCCGCCCCATCAGCACCGCCGGATGCGGCAGCCGCGCCCACAGCCAGCGCGGCTCGCCCAGCGCCGCGTCCAGCACCAGCGCCAGCGCCAGCACCGCCGCATGGCTCACAGCGCCGCCTCCAGCTGGCCCCAGCGCTCGGTCGGCGGCAGGCCCAGGCGCAGCCAGGTGGGTTCATAGGAAAAGACCCGGCTCCAGACCCGCCCCCTGGCAAGTTTCTCTTGCCATTTCAGCGCATTATCCACCCGATAGAGGCGAAACAGCGCGGTGCCTCCGATCAGCTCGGCACCCTTCATCTGCAGGGTTGCATCCATCCGCGCCACGTCCACCGTCATCCGCTGGCGGGTGGCATTGGCCCAACGCATGTCCGCAAGCGCCGCCCGCCCCACGCGCTGCGCCACGCCGGAAACCGGCCATGGGCCCAGCATCGCCTCCAGCCGCCCGATCAGCGCCGGGTCGCCAATGGCAAAGCCCAGCCGCAGCCCGGCCAGCCCCCAGAACTTGCCCAGGCTCTTGAGGATCACCACGCCGGGCCATTTGGCCATTTCGCGTACATGGGTATTGCCCAGGGCGATGTCGCAGAAGCTCTCGTCGATCACCAGCAGCTTGCGGGCGCCGGGGCGCTCGTCCTCGCCGCGCCACAGCATGCCGTCGGGGTTGTTGGGGTGCACCACCACCCGCGCCGTCGCCGCCGCGTCGCCCAATTCCCAGCCGGCGGCGCGAAAGGCGGCCTCGTGTTCGTTATAGGTCCGCCGGGCGATCTGCACCCGTCCCGGCGGCACCAGCCGCGGAATGTTGACGATCAGCGACGACGCCCCCGGCGCGGCCAGCACCGCCGCCTCCTCGGGCACCATCCAGAAATCGCGCGCCGCTTCTTCAAGCGCCCGCGCCGCCCCCGCATCCGGCAGGGCGGTCCAGGCCTCTGCCGGCAGGTCGGGCAGCGGATAGGCGATCGGGTTGATGCCGGTGGACAGGTCAAGCCAGTCCGCCCGCGTGCCGCCGAACCGGGCGATCGCCGCGTCCAGCCCGCCGCCATGCTCGCGCGGGGGGCTCATGCGTCCGGCTCCAGCGGCGGATGGCGGGTAATGAAATGGCCCTTGATCGCCGCCGGCCAGTCCCGATAGGGCACCTGCCCGCTGGCGCTGGCCGCATGGGCACGGGCATAGGCGACGATGCCCTCGGCGGCGGCGCGGCTGACCTCGAACCGGCCCAGCGTATAGGCCAGCTTGCCCGGCGCCTGAATGGCAACATTGCAGGCATGGTCACACCCCATCAGGCACGAAACCCGGCGGGTTTTCACGCCGCTGCCCTCGGCGGCCTGCTCGATCAGCTCGGCCAGCGCCTCGCCATCGGTCCGGGCCATGTCGCCGGCCTCCCACCCCGCGCGCTTGCAGGTGTCGCATATGGTAATCCAGGTGGTCATCCGCCCCTCGCCGCTTGTTCTGTCTCCGGGTTCAAGCGGAAAATCGCGCAAAACACAATGGCCGGAGCGGCT
>CAZPDV010000004.1:0-17596 GCA_964585355.1 uncultured Aliiroseovarius sp. | reverse complement strand
TCGGATTTATTGCCATTGCCGCGCAAATCTTAACCTTTTGGTAGGGAATTTTTCGCAAGTATGAATACAAGCGTTAAAACTTGTGACGATTACAAAGGAAACCGCATGGATATCCTGATTGCAGAACGCAATCCGGACCTCGCCCGGATATGGGCCCGGCATCTGGAGCGCCAAAACGCCAGCGTCGCTGTTGCCGGCGACCGCGATGCGGCAATCCTGGCCCTGGCCGATGCCGCGCCGGGGCTGATCGTGGTTTCCCTGTCGCTGGGCGAGGCCGAGGCGCTTTCCATCGCCGATTATGCCGCCTATCGCCACCCGGAGGCCAAGGTCATCTTCGTCACCAGCTCAAGCTTTTTCACCGACGGCTCGATCTTCAAGCATTGCGCCAATGCCTGCGCCTGCCTGCCCGAACATACCGACCCGCGCGACCTGGCGGCGCTGGCCGCCTATCATCTGCGCAAGGCCGCCTGAAACCGGCCCGCTCAGACCACGAAAAACTGGAAACCCCCGATGTTTTGCGCCAAGGTAAGGCGGATGAGCATCGAGATGATCCCTTTCGACGCGGCCGAGCCGCTCTTGCGCTGGGCCGATCTGTGCGCCGCGCTCAGGGCCGGGCACGACCTGCCGCGCGCCGAAATCGCCGACAGCTTTCTCTATCGCGGACAGGACACCATGCTGACCCGCGCCGCCTGGATCGACGGGCTGGGCATGGCGGTGAAAACCGCCACCATCTTTCCGGCCAACACCGCCCGCGGGCAGGCCAGCATCAACGGCGCCGTCAACCTCTATGACGACCGCGACGGGCGCTTGCAGGCGATCATCGACTTTCACCTGGTTACCAAGTGGAAAACCGCCGGCGACAGCCTGCTGGCGGCAACGCTTCTGGCCCGGCCCGACAGCCGCTGCATCCTGATCGTCGGCGCCGGCACCCAGGCCCGCGCCCTGCGCGAGGCCTATGGCAGCGCCTTTGCCGATGCCCGCTTCATGGTCTGGAACCGCACCCCCGAAAAGGCCGAGGAAATGGCCGCCGCCTATCCCGACACCCTGGTGGCAAGCGACCTCGAGACAGCCGCGCGCCTGGCCGACATCATCACGGTTGCCACCATGTCGCGCCAGCCGCTGATCCGGGGCGAATGGTTGCAGCCCGGTCAGCATCTGGACCTGATCGGCGCCTATCGCCCGGACATGCGCGAGGCCGATGACGCCGCCCTGAGCCGGGCCCGCATCTTTGTTGACAGCCGCGAATCGGTGCTTGAGCATATCGGCGAGCTGAAAGACCCGATCGCCCGCGGCATCATTGGCCCCGAGGACGTGGTGGCGGATTTCCATGACATTGCCTCGGGGCGGTTTGCCCGCCAGAGCCGCGATGAAATCACCCTGTTCAAGAATGGCGGCGGCGCCCACCTGGACCTGATGACCAGCCGCTATATCCTGGACGCATGGCAGGCGCGATGAGGGGATCTGACCGGATCGAGGGGCAGGGATTGCGCGCGGGCCGGGGGCCGGCGGCCTGGACGGTGCGCGCATGAGCGGCTGGGCTATCGTCGCCGCCGGGCTGGCCGGGGCCATCGCCCTGCCGTGGCTGCTCGAGGCGCTGCGCCGCCCGGTCAGGCCGGGGCGGATCAGGCTTGCCCATGGCGAATATTGCCAGCTTTCCCACGGCGCCACCTATTGCCGCTGGTTCGGAAAAGAGGGCGACCCGGTGCTGGTGCTGATACACGGGCTTTCGACCCCTTCCTGGGTGTTCATGGGGTTGACCAGGGGCCTGACCCGGCTGGGTTTTCGGGTGCTGATTTATGACCTCTACGGGCGCGGCCTGTCGGCCCGGCCGAAAGTGGCCCATGACCGGGCGCTTTATCTCGGTCAGCTCGAGGAATTGTTGCAGGCGCAGGAGGTGCGCGGCCCGGTCGCGCTTCTGGGCTACTCCATGGGTGGCGCCATCGCCACCGCCTTTGCCGCCCGCCACCCCGAGCGGGTCAGGCGGCTGTTCCTGCTGGCGCCGGCGGGCATTGCGCTGGCGCCGATGCCGCTTCTGGCGCGCGCGACCCGGGCCGGGGTATTCGGCGACTGGCTGTGGGGGCTGGCGGGGGCGCGTTACCTGCGCCGCTCGGCCCGAAAGGATGCGCGCGGCGCCAGCGTGATCGCGGACCTGACCGCCCGCATCCGGCGCGAGACCCGCAGCCGCGGCTATCTGCCCGCGCTCCTGTCAAGCATGCGGCACATGCTGGATGACCCGCTTGAGGACGAGCACCGGGCGCTGGCCCAGGCCGGGATGCCGGTGCTGGCGATCTGGGGCGAGCGGGACGAGGTCATCCCCCTGCGCGCCATGGCCCGCCTGACCGAGTGGAACCACGCCGCCCATCACGCGGTCATCCCCGGCGCCGGACATGCCCTGGTGCATTCGCACCCGCGCGAGGTGCTGGCGGCGATCGCCGAGGACCTGCGCGACGACTGAGGCGCATGCGCAGAAGATTCGAGGCCTCCGGCGGGAGTATTTGGAGAAAGATGAAAGGCCGGCTGGCGCATGGCAAAACCCCCGCAGCCGGGCCGCGGGGGTCTGTTGGTGCATCGGGCGATTTACATCAGCCCTTCGCGTTGCGCTTTTTTCCGAGCCAGCTTGCGCGCCCGGCGAATCGCTTCGGCCTTCTGGCGTGCTTTCTTCTCGGAGGGTTTTTCGTAATGTTGCCGAAGCTTCATCTCGCGAAAGACACCCTCGCGCTGCAGTTTCTTTTTCAGGGCACGAAGCGCCTGATCGACATTGTTGTCGCGAACACTGACCTGCATGTGGTTTCCACCACCTTTCTAAGTTGGAGTTGCATGAATTGCAGGAAATGCGCCTATAGCAGCAGAAATGGCGCTTGTCCAGATGCAGGGCAGATGCGATGCTGAGCGGATGACAAGCAAGGATGACGTTCTGAACGCGGTGTTGCCGCATGTGGTGTTCGACGGCTGGAGCCGGGCCGCCATGACCGCGGCGGCGGGCGAGCTGGAGATCGACGAGGCGCAGCTGACGCAGATGTTTCCACGCGGCCCGGTGGACCTGGCGCTGGCCTGGCATGCGCGCGGCGATGCCGAGATGGTGGCGCGCCTGCGGGCGGCCGACCTGGACGGCATGCGCTATCGCGACCGCATTGCCCTTGGGGTGCGGCTGCGCCTTGAGGTGGCCGACCGGGAACTGGTGCGGCGCGCAATGGCGCTGTTTGCCCTGCCGCAGCATGCCGCGTTGGGCTCGGCCGCGGTCTGGGGCACGGCCAGCCTCATATGGGAAACGCTGGGCGACACGTCGCGCGACATCAACTGGTACACCAAGCGGGCCACGCTTTCGGCGGTCTATTCCGCCACGGTGCTGTACTGGCTGGGCGATGACAGCGAGGGCAGTGCCGCCAGCTGGGCCTTTCTTGACCGGCGCATCGAGGACGTGATGCAGATCGAGAAGGTCAAGGGCAAGGTGCGGGAAAGCGGCCTGTTCCAGGCCTTCATGCGCGGGCCGGGGCGGGTGCTCGACCATGTGCGCGCGCCGCGCGGGGGGCTCTGAGATGCGCCTGCCCGAGACCATGCGCGCGGTCGAGATTTCTGCCCCCGGCGGCCCCGAGGCCCTGCGCCCCTGCCGGCGGCCGGTGCCGCTTCCGGGCCATGGCGAGATCCTGCTGCGGGTGGCCTTTGCCGGGGTCAACCGCCCCGATGCGCTGCAACGCGCCGGCGCCTATGCGCCGCCGCCCACTGCCAGCGACCTGCCGGGGCTCGAGGCTTCGGGCACGGTGGCGGCGGTCGGTCCGGGGGTGAGCGGCCTTGCGGTTGGCGATACCGTCTGCGCGCTTTTGCCCGGCGGCGGCTATGCCGAATATGCCACCTGCCCGGCGGCGCATGCCCTGCCGGTTCCCGGGGGGCTGAGCCTCGCCCAGGCCGCCTGCCTGCCCGAGACCCATTTCACCGTCTGGAGCAATGTTTTCATGCGCGCCCGCCTGCGCGCCGGCGAGCGGTTTCTGGTGCATGGCGGAAGCTCTGGCATCGGCACCACCGCGCTTCAGCTGGCCCGGCATTTTGGCGCGCGGGTCTTTGCCACCGCCGGCACCCCCGAAAAATGCGCCCTGGCCAGCCGGCTGGGGGCCGAGCGGGCGATCCATTACCGCGACGAGGATTTTGTCGAGATCCTCAGGGCCGAGGGCGGCGCCGACCTGATACTCGACATGGTTGGCGGCAGCTATATCGGGCGCAATATCCGCGCGCTGGCGCTTGAAGGGCGCATGGTGCATATCGCCTTTCTCACCGGTCCCAGGGCCGAGATCAACTTTGCCCAGGTCATGGCGCGGCGGCTGACGCTCACCGGCTCGACCCTGCGGCCGCAATCGGACCTTGCCAAGGCGCGCATCGCCGCCGAGCTTCGCGCCCAGGTCTGGCCGCTGATCGAGGCCGGGCGCATGGCGCCGGTGATGGACCGTGAATTCGCGCTCGAGGATGCCGCTGACGCCCATGCCCGCATGGAAGCCGGCGCGCATATGGGGAAAATCGTGCTGCGCGTGGGCGCCAAGGGCTGAAAACCCGGCCGCCCTTCCTATATGAAGGTAAAGCCATTACCGCCCGGTTGCGGGCCATGCAGAGGAGAGTGACATGAGCAAGAAAACCAAGGGCACGATCACGTTGCTGGACGGCTTTCCCAATGACGTGGTTGCCGCCGAGTTTCATGGAAATGTGGATAGCGAGCAGTTTGAAAAGGTGCTCAAACCGGCTGTGGTCAGCCGCATTGCCCAGGAGGGCAAGGTCAAGCTGTTCTATGTTCTGGGCGACGATTTCGGCAAGCTGAGTTCCGGCTTTGCGCTGGACGATGCCGGCTTTGCCCTTCGCCACATGCACAAGGTGGCGCGCATTGCCATCGTCACCGACAAGAAGTGGCTGCGCCGCTCGGCCCGCCTGTTCTCGCACCTGGTGTCGCCCGAGGTGCAGGTATTCAGGCTCAAGGACATGGAAGCGGCCAGGACGTGGATCACCGACAACACCCCGCCGCGCGCGCCGGTGACCGAGGCCGAGATCGAGGCCGAGCGCACCATGGAAGAGGTCGAAGAGACGATCCTGCCGATCGAGCAATAGCGGCAGCCGGCCTAGCGAGAGGTGCCATCGGCGCGTTCCTGCAGCAGATTGATCTGGATCTGCTGCATTTCGGCCAGCCGGTGCCATTGGTGCGTCAGCTGATGGTCGATCTTTTCGCGCAACTGGCGAATTTCCAGTTCGGCCTTGAGGTTGACCTGATAGTCATTCTCGGCGCGCAAGCGGTCGCGGTCTTCCTTGCGGCCCTGGCTCATCATGATGATCGGCGCCTGAAAGGCAGCCAGGCAGGACAGCATCAGATTGAGCAGGATGAACGGGTAGGGATCGAACGGATGCGCCAACAGAACCCATGAATTGACCGCAACCCAGCCCATCAGCACCAGCGAGAACGTGATGATGAACGCCCAGGAGCCGCCAAAATCGGCAACCTTGTCCGCCATGCGATCGCCGAATGTCAGGTTCTTTTCATAGACATCTTCCTGATTTTCCGAAATCAGGCTGTCATCGACAATGCTGTCCACCACCTCTTTTTCCAGCGCGCCCAGCTCGCCCACTTCTTCCTGCATCAGCTTTTCCACATAGGCACGCCGATAGCGGTTCAGGTCATCGCGGCAAATGAAAGCCCCGTCCTTCCAGTCCGGCTGCGCCTCGGCAATCAGGGCAGAGACGCCCGGCTCGACCGCTTGAAACGGGACCAGCGCGCTGTCGGGAAACGACGTGCCGCAGACCGCGCATTCGTGATGCGGGGGCGCGGGCTTGCGTGCTTTGGTCCTGGACTTTGGCATGTATCGGTCCTTTCGGCAGGGTCGGTGGCGGACATGGCCCGCGCGGTTCAAGCTAGGCGCCACGACCGGCCGTGACAAGGCGCGGCCCAAATCGGTGGCCGGCTGGCGGGGCCTATCGCACCGGCGCCAGCAGGGCGCGCTCAAGCGTGCAATCGCGCGCCGTGTCGGGGGCACATGCGCGCGGCTCAAGCCCGCGGGTCAGGCACAGGCGCACCTCCTGAATGCGGTCCTGCCGGCAGGTGACCGTCACCATGTCCGGCGTCAGGCCCGGATTTGCCTTGAGAAACGCGTCCTCGATCACCCGCGCCGGCAGGCGAACCGGCCGTTTCAGCCGACGCAGCACATCGGGGCGGTTGATTCGCCCCCAGGCCAGCCGGATCAGGCGGAAATAATCCTGCGGTTTCAGGCCGCTACAGGTGCCGTGCTTTTTCCACTGGTGCCAGGCCACGCCGCCGGCGCCCATGATGTCGGCCATGGCGGCGGTCTCGGCCCGAGAGGGCGGGCGAAAACCGCTACGGCAATAGCTGGGCCAGCCGCGTTCGTTTTGCGGCCAGAGCCCATGCACCACCCAGCCAAACCCGCGCCCGTCCTCGCATTGGCGCGCGCCGCGGGCATCGCCCTCAAGCGCGCACCAGCTGGGCGACCAGGACAG
This sequence comes from uncultured Aliiroseovarius sp., assembly GCA_964585355.1. GTDB lineage: Bacteria > Pseudomonadota > Alphaproteobacteria > Rhodobacterales > Rhodobacteraceae > JAAEUB01. Next base: position 11,116 of record CAZPDV010000004.1, on the reverse strand, counting down.
CGACAGCACATAATAATCAAACGCCCCCGGCGCCTCGCCCTCGGCCCAGGCCGGGGTCAGGGTCAGGAACAGCACAACCAGCCACAGCCCCCTGCGACCGGCAGCCCCCTCTTTCCTGCGACTGGAAACCCACCCACGCATTTTTGCTTCCCCTTCCGGTTTGTCCGCAGTATATAGGCCCCAAGTTCCCCGACAACGGAAACCCGCCCGCGCCCCCGGCAAAGGCAGCCCAGCCAGGGCACGGGACAGTTGCATGCGGGCAAGCGCAAGGCAAAGGAGTGCCACATGGACAAGAAACCGATCATGGCCAAGGCCACCGCCGTCTGGCTGGTGGACAATACCACCATCAGCTTCAAGCAGATCGCCGATTTCTGCGGCCTGCACGAACTGGAAGTGCAGGGCATCGCCGATGGCGACGTGGCCGCCGGCGTGCGCGGCTTTGACCCGATCGCCAACAACCAGCTGACCCAGGAAGAGATCGACGCGGCCGAAAAGGACCCGCTGCACAAGCTCAAGCTCAAGTTCAACCCCGCCGCGGTGGGCGAGGAAAAGCGCCGCGGCCCGCGCTATACGCCCCTGTCCAAGCGCCAGGACCGCCCGGCCTCGATCCTGTGGCTGGTCAAGTTCCACCCGGAACTGACCGACAGCCAGATTTCCAAACTGGTGGGCACCACCAAGCCCACCATCCAGGCGATTCGCGAGCGCACCCACTGGAACATCAACAATATCGAGCCGATCGACCCGGTGGCGCTGGGCCTGTGCAAACAGTCCGAGCTGGACGCCGCCGTGCAGAAGGCCAATGCCAGGAAGGCCAAGGAAGGCGGCGCCATGACCGACGAGGAGCGCCGCAAGCTGGTCTCGACCGAGCAGAGCCTGAACATGGAGCCCGAGCCCCGGATGCCCACCGCGATCGAGGGGCTGGAAACCTTCTCTCTGACGGACACGGACAAAACCGACGACGAAGAGCAACTGATCGACGCCGACAGCCTGTTCAACCTGCCCGGCGATGATGACAAGGGCGACGCCTGACCCCGGTCGGGCCGCCCCATGCACGACTACGCGCCCCCCGATCTGCCGCTTGAGGTGGTGCATCACGACCACGAGATCCTGCTGGTGGCCAAGCCCGCCGGGCTGTTGTCGGTGCCCGGCAAGGGGCCGGATCTGGCCGATTGCCTGCTGAGCCGGGTGCAGCGCGCCTTTCCCGACGCGCTGCTGGTGCACCGGCTTGACCGCGACACGTCCGGCATCATGGTTTTCGCCCTGACCCGGCATGCCCAGCGCCATCTGGGCCTGCAATTCGAAAGGCGCCAGACGAAAAAGACCTATATCGCAAGGGTTTATGGACAGGTAGCCACCCGCGAGGGGCGGGTCGATCTGCCGTTGATCGTGGACTGGCCCAACCGCCCGAAACAGCATGTGGATCATGTGAACGGCAAACAGGCGATCACCGACTGGCGGGTGCTGCGCCACGAGGAAAACGCGACCCGGCTGCGCCTGATGCCGCTGACCGGGCGCTCGCACCAGTTGCGGGTGCACATGCGCGAAATCGGCCACCCCATCCTGGGCGACCCGCTCTATGCCGATGGCCCGGCCCGCGATGCGCCGCGCCTGATGCTGCATGCCGAACGCCTGCGCTTTCGCCACCCCGATGGCGGCAGGGGGATGACGTTCAAGGTCAAGTGCCCGTTCTGAGCCGGCGCCGCGCGCTTGCCATTTCCTGCCGTTCCTGATTGACTGGTTCGGACTTTTCAGGAGCTTGCCATGTATCAGCCCGTCATTTCCGGCACCGGTGTCTTTACCCCGAGCGAGACCATCACCAATGCCGAGCTGGTGGCGGCCTTCAACGCCTATGTGGACCGGCAGAACGCCGCCAATGCCGATGCCATCGCCGCCGGCGAGGCCGAGCCGCTGGGCTATTCCTCGGAAGAGTTCATCGTCAAGGCTTCGGGCATTCACCAACGCCATGTGCTGGACAAGAAAGGCGTGCTCGACCCCGAGGTGATGCACCCGCTCCTGCGCGAACGCACCGACGAGGAGCCGGGGGTGATGGCGGAAATGGCGCTCAAGGCGGTGGCGCCGGCGCTGAAGGCGGCCGGGCGCGACGGGCACGAGGTCGATCTGGTGATTTGCGCCGCCTCCAACCACGAACGCCCCTACCCTGCGATTGCCGTGGAAATTCAAGAGCTTGTTGGCGCGACCGGCTTTGCCTTCGACATGAATGTTGCCTGTTCCTCGGCCACTTTCGGGATCCAGGCTGCCGCCGACATGATCCGCACCGGCAGCGCCCGGCGGGCGCTGGTGGTCAATCCCGAGATTTGCAGCGGCCACCTGGAATGGCGCGACCGGGATTGCCACTTCATCTTTGGCGACGTGGCCACCGCCACCCTGATCGAGCGCAAGCAAGAGGCCCGCGGGCCGCATTTCGACATCCTATCGACCCGGTGCCTGACGCAATTTTCCAACAACATCCGCAACAATAACGGCTTTCTGCGCCGCACCCGGCCACATGGCATGCAAGACCGGCGCGACATGCAGTTCATGCAGAACGGTCGCAAGGTGTTCAAGGAGGTGCTGCCGATCGTGTCACGGCACATTCTGGAGCACCTCGAAGACGAGGGGATCGCGCCCGACCAGCTGCGCCGCCTGTGGCTGCACCAGGCCAACAAGGCGATGAACGATTTCATCGGGCGCAAGGTGCTGGGGCGGGTGCCGGAGCCGGGCGAGCAGCCCAATATCCTGCAGGATTATGCCAATACCTCTTCTGCCGGGTCGATCATTGCCTTTGCCCAGCATTCCGACGACCTTAAGGCCGGCGATACCGGGGTGATCTGTTCGTTCGGGGCCGGCTATTCGGTCGGGTCGGTGATCGTCCGGCGCGCCTGATTTCGCAGGCGGCGCAATCAGGCCGGCCGGGGGCGTTGCCCCCGGACCCCCAGAGTATTTGCCGAAAGATGAAAGTCAGAGGATCCGGTCGGTGAGGTTGAGCCGGCCGGCCACAAGCGGGGCCAGGATCGGGTGCAGGGCGGGCGCCTCGGCGATGGCGGTTTCCAGCTCGTCCATGCGGTTGCCGGCGATCAGGGTCAGCAGGTCCTTGCGCAGGCCGCCATCGGGGCTGCGCGGCAGGGCGGGGGCGGTCTGGATCAGTTCCGGGTGCGGCTGAGGCAGCAGGGCCGATATGGCCTGTGCCGGCAGGTCGGTTTCCACGAACAGGTAGAGGCCGATGCCGCCGCCGGTGAGCGGGTAGCTGCAAAGCGCATGGCCGCGAATGTCGGCCTGCCCGGAAAGCGCGCGCTCCACTGCCTCGCTGGTGCGGGCGAGCCTGTCGTCGGCGCCTTCGCTGTCGGACCAGTGCATCAGCCGGCGGGTGACAAAGTTGTAGAGCCGCTTGCCGGTGGCGTGCCAGATGCGCGAGGGCACCGAGCGGGTGGCGGCGATGCGCGCCTCGGTCGGGGTGAGCAGATCGGGCGCGAAATAGAGCTTCATCTTGGCCAGGTGGCGCAGGTCTTCATAGCCCTTGATGCGAAAGGCGCGGCTTTTGCGCCGGTGCACCGAGGCAAGCTGAAAGTCGATCAGGCTGGCCCGGCCCTCGGGGGTCATCAGCCAGTTTTGCGGCTTGGCCAGGTCGTTATGGGTCACCCCGCGCCTGCGCATTTCGCGCAGGATGCGGCGGGCGTCGCGGTAGAAGGCCGGGTCTTGCGGGCGGGCGAGCTGCAAGGGCGTGCCTTCGCTCCAGACCCGCAGGAGGCCGCGCCGGTCGGCCTCGAGCAGGACCGGCGTGCCCTCGATCCCCTGCACCGCGGCAAGCGCGCGGGCCTCGCGCCGGGCCAGCCAGTGCGACAGGGCGCGGGCATACCACGGCACGCCGCTCAGGTCGCGCAGCGCCAGCTTCAGCCCGGGATCGGCGCGATGGTGGCCCATGCTGGTTTCGGAAAACACATCGCGTTTGAGCACCGTTTCCGGCTCGAAATCGTCGATGCCGATTCCCGGCGGCGGTTGGCTGGTCATCCCGGCGGCTTCCTCTTGCGGTGTCGCCGGGATGGTGTAGTGCAGGGTGCGCGGCGGCGCAACCGGCGCCTATTCCGGGGTCCAGCCCGAGATCGCCTTGACCTCGAGGAAGTCCTCGATTCCCATGACCCCGCCCTCGCGGCCATTGCCCGACTGCTTCATGCCGCCAAACGGCGCGCCGGGGGCACGGGACTTGCCGTTCATCTCGACCATGCCCGAGCGCAGCTGCCGGGCGACCCGGTTGGCGCGGGCCGGGTCGGTGGTCTGAACATAGTTGGTCAGGCCGTAAACCGTGTCATTGGCAATCTCGATCGCCTCTTCTTCGCTGTCGAACGGGATCATCGACAGCACCGGGCCGAAGATTTCCTCGCGCGCGATGGTCATGTCGTTGCGGACATCGGCAAACACGGTGGGGCGGACGAAATAGCCGCGGTTGAGGTTCTCGGGCCGGCCCGGTCCGCCGGCGACCAGGCGGGCGCCCTCGTCGAGGCCCTTCTGGATCAGGCCCTGGATCTTGTCGTATTGGGCCTGGCTGACCACCGGGCCGATATGGCGGCCCTCGGCGCTGGCCGGGCCGACCGTGACCTTTTCGGCGGTCTCGCGGGCGATCTCGACCGCCTGGTCGTAGATTTCTCGCGCCACCAGCATCCGCGAGGGCGCGTTGCAGCTTTGCCCGGAATTGTTCATCATGTGCAGCACGCCGCGTTTCACCGCCTTGTCGTCGGCATCGGCAAAGATGATGTTGGCCCCCTTGCCGCCCAGTTCCAGATGCACGCGCTTGAGCGTGTCAGCCGCGTTTTTCGAGATGGCGATGCCGGCGCGGGTCGAGCCGGTGAAGCTCACCATGTCCACATCCGGGTGGCCGGAAAGCTGGGTGCCGACGCCGGGCCCGTCGCCATGCACCATGTTATAGACGCCCGCGGGGGTGCCGGCCTCGTCCATGATCTCGGTCCAGATATTGGCCGAAAGCGGCGCGATTTCCGAGGGTTTGAGCACCATGGTGCTGCCGGCGGCAAGGGCGGCGATGACCTTGAGGGTGATCTGGTTCATCGGCCAGTTCCAGGGGGTGATGAGCGCGCTGATGCCCACCGGCTCATAGCGGATCAGGTCGTTGGGAGCATGCGGACCAAGCGGGCGCTCGAACTCGAAGTCCTTGAACGCATGGATGAAATTCTTGATGTGATAGGAACCGGCGCCGACCTGCTGACTACGCGCCATGTCGATGGGTGCGCCCATTTCAAGGCTCATGGCCTGGGCCAGATCCTCGGCGCGGGCATTATAGACCTCGAGGATTTTCTCGATCAGCGCCAGGCGCTCGGCCCGGTCGGTGGCCGCCCAGCCGGGAAAGGCCGCGCGGGCGGCGGCAACGGCGGCGTTGGTGTCCTCGGCCCCGCCAAGCGAAATGGTCGCGCAGGGCTCTTCGGTGGAAGGGTCGATGACGGTGAAATCATTGGGCCGGGCCGGGGCGACCCACTGGCCGTTGATGTAGAATTCGCGTTTCTCGATCATGGCTGTCTCCTTTGTTGGCGGCAATCTGTCACCGCATGCGATGGTGTGCAAGGCGGGGCGGGAAATTTGATCAAATATTTCAGGTGCGACATTTTGACGGGCAGGGTGGAATATGGTAATTTAGAATCTATCTAAACTACAGGCGCGGGGAACCGCGGAAACGCAAATGACAGGAGATCAAGATGGGACTGAGAATTGACGACGTGGTGCCGAACTTTACCGCACTGACCGACGAGGGCGAGATCACCTTTCACGACTGGATCGGCGACAGCTATGCGCTGCTGTTTTCGCATCCCAAGGATTTCACCCCGGTCTGCACCACCGAATTCGGCGCCGTGGCCCAGCGCGCCGCGGAATGGGAAAAGCGTGGCGTCAAGGTGATCGGCCTGTCGGTGGATGGGGTCGAGGAACACAAGAAATGGAAGGCCGATATCGAGACCTTCGCCGGCGCCAAGCCGACCTTCCCGATCATCGCCGATACCGACCTGGCGGTTTCCAAGGCGCTTGGCATGCTGCCGGCCGAGGCCTATCTGCCAGACGGTCGCACCGCCGCCGACAGCGCCACGGTGCGCGCCACCTACCTGATCGGGCCGGACAAGAAAGTGCGGTTCATGATCATCTATCCGATGTCGGTCGGCCGCAATTTCGACGAGATCATCCGCGCGGTCGATGCGGTGCAGGCCACCGACAAGGCGCCAATCGCCACCCCGGCCGGGTGGGAGCCGGGCCAGGAGGTGATCATCGGGCTGGGCGTGTCGGATGACGAGGCCAAACAGAAATTCGGCGACTACAAGGCGATTTTCCCTTATCTGCGCCTGACCGAACAGCCGAAATGAAAGGGGTCGCCCCGGCCATGCCGGGGCGACAGACCCGGGGGCAAGCCCCCGGATTCATTGAGTATTTGAAGAAAGATGAAAGGGCGGTCCGATCAAAGCGGAGCGGTCGCCAGGTTTTGTCAGCCCCGCAAATAGGGGCGAAACCCCTCAAGCACCGCCTCATAGACCGGCCGCTTGAACGGCACGATATGCGAGAGTAGCGCCTCCGGTGCCATCCATTGCCAGCGGGAAAATTCCGGGTGGGCGGTCTGAAGGTTGACGTCGCTGTCCGCCCCCTGAAAGCGCAGCAGGAACCAGCGCTGCTTCTGCCCGCGATAGCGCCCATGCCAGAGCTTCGGCACCAGTTCCGGCGGCAATTCATAGCTCAGCCAGTCGGGCAGTTCGGCCTCGACGCTGACCAGCGCCGGCGACAGGCCGGTTTCCTCCTCCAGCTCGCGCAGGGCGGCGGCGCGGGGCGTTTCCCCCTTGTCGATCCCGCCCTGTGGCATCTGCCAGGCGCCGGGGCTGTCCAGGCGTTCGCCGACAAAGGCGTGCCCGTCGCGGTTCACCAGCATGATGCCGGTATTGAGCCGGTAGGGAAGGCGGGAAATTTCTTCGGGGGTCATTTGGTGCCTCTGTATCGGTTTCGCCGCCCTCGGTCATGCCTGCCGCCCTATTGCGCTTGCTTCATGGTCGCCAGCCCCTTGAGCAGATCGACCGCATAGGAAAGCTGGAAGTCCTCGTCGCGCAGGCGGGCGGCCTCTTCGGCGGCCTTGCGGGCCTCCTCGATCTGCTTGCGCTCGTCCTCGGTGATCGAATCGTTGGAAAGGCTGCCGCGCAGATCCGCCTCCGAGCGCTTGAAGTGGTCCAGCGCCGGGTTTGTCTCGGTGTCGCTTTCGGGCTTTTCCGGGGGCTGGATCACCACGATGTCGGGCGAAATGCCCAGCGCCTGGATCGACCGGCCCGACGGCGTGTAATAGCGCGCCGTGGTCAGGCGCATCATGCCGTCGCCCCTGAGCGGGATCAGCGACTGCACCGAGCCCTTGCCGAAGCTCTGCTCGCCCACCACCACGCCGCGGTGATGGTCCTGCAAGGCGCCGGCGACGATTTCCGAAGCCGAGGCCGAGCCGCCATTGATCAGCACCACCAGCGGCTTGCCTTCGGTCAGGTCGCCGGGGCGGGCATTGACGCGCTCGCTCTGCTGCGGGTCGCGGCCACGGGTGGACATGATCTCGCCTTCCTCGAGGAACATGTCGGCGGTGGCAATCGCCGCCGAGACCAGCCCGCCGGGATTGTTGCGCAGATCCAGCACCACCCCATCGACATTATCCATGCCGCCCAGTTCCTCGACCGTCCTGGCCAGGCCGTCGCGCAGGTTGGGGAAGGTCTGATCGTTGAAGGTGGTGGCGCGCAGCACCACGATGTTGCCCACGGCCCGGGCGGTGGCGGCGGTGAGCTTGATCTCGTCGCGGACAATGGTCACGTCAAACGGCTCGTCCAGGCCTTCGCGCACCACGGTGATGACGATTTCCGAGCCGACCGGCCCGCGCATCATCTTTACCGCTTCGTCCAGGCCAAGACCGAACAGCGGCTCGCCATCCACGTGGCTGATGATGTCGCCGGACTGGATGCCGGCCTCGGCCGCCGGGGTGCCGTCGATCGGCGAAACCACCTTGACCCAGCCATCTTCCTGCGTGACCTCGATGCCCAGCCCGCCAAAGCTGCCGCGGGTGTGCTCCTGCATCTCGGCCGCGGCTTCCGGCGGCAGATAGGAACTGTGCGGGTCGAGCGATTGCAGCATGCCGTTGATCGCCGCCTCGATCAGCTTGCCCTCGTCCACCGGCTCCACATAATCCTGACGGATGCGCTCGAACACGTCTCCGAAAAGGTCCAGCTGCTCATAGACGCTGGTCTTGCGGGTGGTATCCTGCGCGATCAGCGGCCCCGCCACCTGCGTGGTCAGAAGCGCCCCGGCAAGAGTGCCGCCAAGCGCCGCCATGACAAACTTTTTCATCCCAACCTCATTTCTGCTTGGTCATTCCTGTAGCGCAAACCATTCGGTCGGGTCCACAGGCGTTCCGTTCTCTCTTAACTCGATATACAGGCTTTCGGAATGGCCGGTTTGCCCGGATTGCCGTGCGGCGATCAAAAAAGCTTGAGAATCCGCCGATTGCCCCCCCATCAGGCCGATCGGCGCGCCGGCCGGCAGCACCTCGCCCACCTCGCCAAAGACCTGCCCCATGCCGGCCAGCACCAGCAACATGCCGGCGGCGGGCTCGACCACCGCCACCTGGCCGTAATCCAGAAGCGGCCCGACATAGCGGATCGTGGCAGAGGCCGGCAGCGTGACCAGCGCCCGCGGGCGGGTGGCCAGGATCAGGCCGGGCCGGGCAATGCCGGCGGCGTCGGGCTCAAGATACCGGCGCAGCACCCGGCCCAGCACCGGCAGCGGCAGGCGCCCCTTGCGCGCCGTGAAATCGGCCTCGTCCCCGGTGGCCGCGCCGGCAATGCCGGTATCGTCCTCAAGGCTGAGCAGGCCATCGGCGAAGGCCGCCAGCGTCTCGGTCGAATTGAGCAGCGCCCGCATCCGCTCGGGATCGGCGGCAAACCGCCGTGGCAGGTCGGTGCGCTCGGCCATTGCCTCGCTCAGCGCCACCCGGGCCTGTTCGGCGCTGGCCAGGCCCTTCTCCAGCACATCCACCGCGCTTTGCTGAAGCTGGCGCAGGATCGCCACCTCCTCAAGCGCCGCGCGCACCTGGTCGGCCTGGGCCTGAAGCGCCGGCACCACCTCGGCCACCACCATGCCCGCATGCGCCGCCGCCACCGGCCCGTCCGGGTGCAGGAGCGTCACCGGCGCCGGCACCGCGCCGATCGCCCCCAGAACCCCCAGCAGCTGCGCCAGCCGGTCGCGCTCGGCCTCGAGCACGCCGCGGATCGCGGCCTCGCGGATGGTGGCGCGCCTGAGCCCCTCGCGCATGGCATCCAGCCCGGCCTCATAGGCGCGAATGGTCTGGGTCAGCGCCGCCACCCGGTCGCGCGCCTTTTCGGCGCTCTGCAAGGCATCGGTGGCCTCGGCCAACGCCTCGATCGCCAGCCGGGCATCATCCGCCGGGCTGGCCTGCGCGCGCAGGCCAACAGCCGATCCCAGCAACATCAGCGGAACGCAAAGGAGACGCATGAACAATTTCACAACGCCTTTTTGCCCCGCCACCCCCGACAACACAAGGGCGATTGCCCCGCCGCGAAGCCATGCAAATGCGTGTCATCTTTCCAGCAGGCTTTTCCCGGTCATTTCCGCCGGCTGTTCCAGCCCCATCAGATCGAGCAGGCTGGGCGCCAGATCGGCCAGGCGGCCGTCATGCAGGCGTTTGACCCCCGGCGCGTTAAAGACGATCACCGGCACCGGGTTGGTGGTGTGGGCGGTATGCGGCCCGCCGGTTTTCGGGTCGATCATCGTTTCGCAATTACCGTGATCGGCGGTGACGATCAGCGCCCCGCCCTCCTTTTCGATCGCCGCCATCACCTGCCCCAGCCCGCGATCCACCGCCTCGACCGCGCGAATGGCGGCCTGGATATCGCCGGTATGGCCAACCATGTCGGGATTGGCATAGTTGCAGATGATCAGGTCGTACCCCTTGTGAATGGCCTCGACCAGGTGCTCGGTCACTTCTGCCGCCGACATTTCCGGCGCCTGGTCATAGGTGGCCACCTTGGGGCTGGGCGCCATGTAGCGGTCTTCGCCCTGCTCGGGCACTTCCTTGCCGCCGTTGAAGAAAAAGGTGACATGCGGGTATTTCTCGGTCTCGGCGATGCGGAACTGCCTGAGCCCGTGCCTTGCGACCCACTCCCCCAGCGTGTTTTTCAGCGCGCGCGGGGGGAACATGGTGGTCATCCAGGCGTTATGGGCATCGCTGTATTCGACCATGCCCAGCAGGGCCGACAGGCGCGGGCGGGCGCTGATATCAAAGGCGTCGAAGTCCGGCTGCCCCATGGCGCGCAGGATCTCGCGCGCCCGGTCGGCGCGGAAATTGGCAAAAAAGAAGCCGTCGCCATCGTGCATCCCGTCATAATCACCGATCACGGTCGGCGGGATGAACTCGTCACTCACATCCGCCGCATAGGCGGCATCCAGCGCCTCGCGCACGGTTTCGGCATGTTCGCCCCGGGCGTTAACCATGGTGCGAAAGGCGCGCTCCACCCTGTCCCAGCGATTGTCGCGGTCCATGGCCCAGTAGCGCCCGATCACGGTGACGATGCGCGCGCCGTCCGGCAGTGCGGCCTCAAAGGCGGGCAGGCTGCGGTCGGCATCTCTTGGCGGCGTGTCGCGCCCATCGGTGATGGCATGCACCGCGACCGACAGCCCGGCCTTGGTCAGCACCCGCGCCGCCGCAAGGATATGGTCCTCGTGGCTGTGCACGCCGCCGGCGCTCACCAGCCCCGCCAGATGCGCGGTGCCGCCAGCCGCCTTTACCTTGTCGATGAAATCACCGAGCGCCGGATTGGCGGCAAATTCGCCGTCCTCTATGGCCAGGTCGATCATACCCAGATCCATCGCCACAACCCGGCCCGCGCCGATATTGGTATGCCCGACCTCGCTGTTGCCCATCTGCCCGGCCGGCAGCCCCACATCGCGGCCATGGGTGACCAGCGTGGCATGCGGCGCCTCGCGCATCAGGCGGTCGAAATTGGGCGTGTCGGCCAGGGCCACGGCATTGCCCTCGCGCCCCTCGCGCAGCCCCCAACCATCGAGGATACAAAGGACAACGGGCTTGATCTTGGACATGGGA
>CAZPDV010000003.1:16187-24140 GCA_964585355.1 uncultured Aliiroseovarius sp. | reverse complement strand
GTGGTGGAATATGACATGCCCGGTGCCTTTCTTGCCTCGCGGACGATAAAGCATGGAATTTTGGCAAAATTAGGGAGAATGCGGGGGGCCAGCCCCCCCACGTTGAAAACGCCTGAGCGTTTTCAACGCCCCCCGGGATATTTTTCAACAGAAGAAGGGGCGGTATCAGAAGCCGAAAAGATTTACCTCGGCCACGGCGCGGCGGGTGAAGGCTGTGCGGTCCTGCTCGGGGGTCCAGTTCAGCAACCGTTTGGGCCGGGAATTGTCAAAGCGGGCATAGTGTGCGCGGCTTTTCCAGTCGGCAAGCGAAGGGCGGATCAGGTCCGGTTTGCGCAGGGCATATTTCTTGAGCAGGTATTTGACCTGATCGCCGGCCCAGAAGGCCAGCATATGGCCCGGCGCCACCTTGATCCGCGCCCCCCAGACCGCATGGATGGCATCGAAATAGTCGCGCGCCGACCACATGGGTTCGCCCACCAGGTTGAAGCTTTCGCCCAGGGCGGCGTCGCTGGTACCCATGCGGATCAGGCCGTCAACCACATCGTCGATCAGCACGAAGGGCAGGATGTTGCGTCCCGCCCCCCAGACCCGCACCGCCCCGGCGCCATGCCAGCGGCCGATGCCCCAATGTTGCAGCGGGCCATAGGCGCCCAGAACGATACCGGGGCGGGCGATGCTGACCGGCAGGCCCTTGTCGGCATGCATCTGCATCAGCCGGCGCTCGCATTCGGCCTTGGAGCGGGCATAAATGTTGCGGTCGCGCATGTCGGCGGCAAAGCCGGTTGCCTCGGTAATGGTCGCGCGCGGGTCGGACATGTCGTAAGAGGCGATGGTGCCGGTATAGATCAGCCGGCCGACCCCCGCCGCCAGCGCCGCGCGGGCGATGCGCGCGCTGGTAGCGACATCGTTTTCAAGCGCGCCCTGCCAGGTCTTGTCCATGGATTTCGCCAGGTTATAGACCTGTTCGATTCCGTCCATGGCGCGGGTCAGGGCCTGTTCGTCGCGCAGGTCCACCGCCTGGGTCTCGACCTTGTCGGGCAGGTCGCCAAACGGCCCGAAACGGCCACGCGAAAGCACGCGCACGTCGTGGCCGGCCGCCACCAGGCCGCGGGTCAGATGCGCGCCGATAAAGCCGGTGCCACCGATTACCATCACGCTGGGGCGGGGTTTGCGGCGGCGGCGCCTGGGCGGCGGCGCAGCGGCCTCGGGCAAGCGGGCAAGCGCCGCTTCGATGGTTTCGATCACCTCGGCCCCGGCCTCGCCGGAAAAGCGCGGGTCCGGCACGCCGCGGCGCAGCCCGTCATAAAACCCGGAAATGGTGTGGCGAAAGCTGAGCCCATAGGGCGATTTTCGGTTGAGCGAAAGGGTCTGGCGGGCTGCGTTCACCAGCCCCTCGCGGGCGTTCTGACCGGAAGCGGACAGGGCCCGGACCAGCGGATTGACCACCAGGTCAAAGGCATTTTCGCCCGAAACCGTCAGGGTGTCGGCGCCGTAATCCAGCCGCGCCCGTGCGGTCGAGCCGCGCACCACCACCGCCCGGTCATCCGTGACCTCGACCGTGGAAAGCAGGAAGCTCAGCTCGACCCCGCCGGCCCGCGCCAGGATCCGCCAGCTTTGCGGACGCGGGCCCATATTGCCGGGCAGCTCGATCGGATGCCCGGTTTCGATCGCCAGGATCTCGGGCGGGCCGAACAGGTCGCGCGCGAAGGCGAAAAGATGCGGCCCGAGTTCGAGCAGCAGGTTGCGCCGCTCCCGCAACAGCCACAGGCCGAACGGCCCCGAGCGCAGGGGGGCCAGCGGCAGGTGCCAGTGGATTTCGGCCGAAGAGATGCGCCCCAGCGCGCCGGCCTGCACCAGCTCTTTGAGGCGACGATAGGACGGCAGGCCAAGGAAATTGTGGCTCACGCCGACCTGCCTGCCGGCCCGCCGGGCTGCCTCCAGCATGGCGCGCGCCTCGGCGCCGGTGGTGGCAAAGGGCTTTTCCACCAGCACGTCCAGCCCGCCCTCAAGGCAGGCAACCGCCAGGTCGCGGTGCAGGTGCGGCTGGGTCAGCACATGCGCGCTGTCGGCGATGCCGGCGGCCAGAAGCGCCTCGACCGACGCGAAGGCGGGCACGCCCGCGGCATGGGCCAGCGCCTCGGCAGCGGCGGCGTTCGGGTCAACCACCGCCGCCAGCGCCACCCCCGGCGTCGCGGCCAGCGCATCCGCGTGCCACGAGGCGATATAGCCAGCGCCGACAATGGCGGCCTTGATCGGTTCACGGGTCATGGTCCCTCACTTGTATTCGATGATGCGCATGTCCGCCCGGCGGGCTTTTCGCAGATAATAGGTAAACATTCCCACAAGATTGGGAAATTTCGAAAGGCTCAGAAACACCCCCTGATGCAGCGCCTTGCCCGGCGGCAGGCCGGCGCGGATCAGCCCCTCTACGGTCCTGCCATAAGACAGGGCATAGAGGCCCAGAACGGCCGCGACAATCCAGCCGGACCAGAGCAGCCCCGCCATAAGGATCAGCGGCAGGATCAGGCCATAGATCCAGACCCGCCGCCGCTCGGGCCGGAAAAACTCGGGGTGCAGAGCGCCCACCTGGGCAAAGCCGTGGCCCGAGCGCACTGCCCGGCGCCACCATTGCGAAAACCGGGTCATGGCGGCGTCATGGCGGGTCATGGCGACAGGCAGGCGCTCCAGCCGCCAGCCCGCCTTGCCCAGCCGCAGGCAGAACTCGTCATCCTCGGCCGCGATCACCTGTGGATCGAAGCCGCCGGCGGCCTCATAGGCCCGGGCGCGCACCATCATGTCGCCGCCGCAGGTGGTGATCGGCCCGGCCGGGCGGTGCCACTCGAAATCGCACAGCGCGTTATAGATCGAGGCATCGGGATGCGCCTCGGCCCGCCACCCGGTCACCAGCCCCAGCTCCGGCGCCGCATCGAGCGCGGCCATGCCGGCCTCAAGCCAACCCGGCAGAACCTCGCAATCGCCATCCACAAAGAACACGTATTCGACCGGCTCCAGCGCCTGCAGGGCGGCAAAGCCCTCGGCCCTGGCGCGGGCGGCGGTGAAGGGGCGCTCCGGCGCAAGCTCGACCACATGCGCACCGGCCGCCCGCGCCGCCGCCACCGAGCCGTCGGTGGAGCCGCTATCCACATAGATCACCGGCCGGATCTGGCCGAGCGAGGCCAGGCAGCGGACAAGGCGCGCCCCCTCGTTGCGGCCAATGGCGATGACGGCAAGGCGGCTCATGCGCTGGCCTCCAGCAAGCGGGCAAGCCGGGCGGCTTGCGTATGGCTGTCAAAGTCGCGCGCCACCTTCGCGGCCCCCGCCTGCCCCATTTCCGCGCGCCGCGCCGGATCGTTCAGCAGCGCCTCCAGGGCGTGGGCCAGGGCATCCACATCGCCGGGCGGCACGATCAGGCCGCTTTCCCCGTCCTGCACCAGCTCGCCCACGCCGCCCACGGCGGTGGCCACCACCGGCAGCCGCGCGGCCATGGCCTCCATCAACACCACCGGCACCCCTTCGGCAAAGGATGGCAACACGAAAACATCCGCTTGGCACAACAACTCGGCCACTTCGCCCTGGGATTTATAGCCGAGGAAATGGTTAACGTCTCTCAACCCCAGATTGTTTGACAAAGCTTCCAGTGCCGCGCGTTCCGGCCCGTCGCCAACCAGGGTCAGGCGCAGCTCCGGGTGCCGGGCGCGCAGGCCCGCCAGCGCCTCGAACAGCACTGGCAGGCCCTTGACCGAGGCCAGCCGCCCGACGAAAAGCAGGTGCTTGCCCGGCGGATGCGCCGGCGGGCGATAGCGGGCGGGATCGACCCCGCAATGCACGATCTTGAGCTTGTCCCAGGCCGCCGGCGGGCTCAGCAGCATCGCCTGCGCCCGGGCGTAATTGGAAATGCAGGCGACGAACGCGGCGCGCGAAATCTTCTCGTCCAGCCGCCAGTATCCGGGCGCCATGAAGATGCCGGGGCCGTGCAGGGTAAACGAGAACGGAATGCCTGCCATCTGCGCGGCCAGCATGGCGACGCTGCCGGCGGCCTCGGCGATGTGATTGTGCAGGTGGCGCGCCCCGATCGCCCTCAGATGGTCGGCAAGCAGGCCTGCCTCGGCAAAATAAAAGGCCTGCCACAGCCCCCCCCTGACCCCCGGCGGGGCGGTACGAATGGCCAGCCCGGCGGCGGCAAGATAACGCCGGGGGGCGCGCAAGAACCCGGCCAGATGCGCCCGGATCAGGCGCAGCGGGTTGCGCGCGGCCTCAAGCACGTGGAAGGTCCGAGCCGCCTCGTCGCGCTGCTCGGGGCCGACCAGATGCTCGGGCCCGGTGCGGCGGATCGAGCAGGTCTCGACGCTGACCCCATGGGCGCGCAAAGCCGCCACTTCGCGCTGGATGAAGGTGTCGGTGGCGCGGGGATATTCGCCGGTCAGATAGGCCACGGGGCGGGTCATGCGAATGCCTCCGGCGTCCAGCCGAGTGCCTGCCTGGCGCGCGCATTGGAATAGGTGCGCGGCGCGAAGCGATAGCGCAGCACCGCCGGGCGCAACAGCCCCGGCACCGGCAGGCGCAGGCGCCGGGCCAGCCCCGCCGCCGGCAACAGCGCCTGCCATGGCAGTGGCAGAGTCAGGGGTGGACGGGCATTTTGTGGGATTTGTGCCAGATATTGCCGTGCTGAAGGCAGATTTTCCCCGATAATGTTGAATATTTCCAGGCCTTGCATCGGGCGCTCTGCCGCCAGGACCAGGGCCTGGGCCGCATCTTCGAGCCGGACCAGCGGCAGGGCGCCGGGGCCGGCCAGAAGCAGCAGGACCGGGCCGATCCTGAGCCCCAGATGCGCGTTCCATTCAAGCCCCGGCCCGGTCAGGGCACCGATCCGCAGGATGGTGCCGGGCAGGCCACCCGCGGCGGCGGCGCGGGCGGTTTCCTCCTGCGCCAGCTTGGCGCGGGCATAGGCGTCGCGGGCCTCGGGTTCGGGCTCAAGCGGGCTGGTCTCATCGACCATGCCGGCGCGCCCCTGATAGACCGCCATGGAGCCTGCCAGCACCACCGGCGCCCCGGCCACCGCATAGAGGTTGCGCGTGGCCGCAACCGTATCGCGCGCCTGCCTGGCATCGTCGCCGCCCAGGCTGGCGGCCAGGTGCAGGACCGCATCGGCGCCGGTCAGCGCCCTGGCCAGTTCAGGCCCCGGATCGGCCAGATCGCACAGGGTGACCTGCACGCCATCGGGCATCTGCGCCGGGCGGCGCAGCACCGCGCGCACCCGATGCCCGCGCGCCAGCGCCGCCGCCACGGTGGCCCGGCCCAGCCGGCCACCCGCCCCGGTCACGGCAAGGGTCAGCGCGCCCATGGCATCGGCTCCAACGGGGCGCAGCTGGTGGTCATGTCGCGGCTCTCGCCCGAGGCCACGGCAAGGGTCACTTCGGTCAGGTGCAGCGCATAGGCGCCGGCAAGGCGCGGGGAGCGGCCGGCCTCAAGCGCGGCCAGCATCTCGACCGGGCCCAGGGCAAAATTCATCGCCGCCGCGCCAAAGCGCCTGACCTTGGGATGGGTCCGGCCGGACAAGCGGATACGGCGCCCCAGCGGATGCTCCAGCAGGCGGCGGCGCAAGGTCAGGCGGCGGTGAAAGCGCACCGGCGCGGCATTGTCCCAGGCGCGCGCGGTTTTCAACACGCCCTTGTCGGTAACGATTTGCAACCCATGATTGTGTGGCGCAACGATGGAGGTGGTTAACCGCAGCACCGGCCCATCGGCAAAATACACCACCGCCGAGGCAAAATCCGGCGCCGCCCCCGCCCCGGTCACGTTGGCGGTGGCCGAGACCACCCGCGCCACCGGCCCGAAAAATCCGATCAGCCAGGACAGGTAATAGCCCGCATGTTCCAGCGTGCAGCCGGTGGCAAATTCATCCGCCGCCGGCCATGGCGCGCCGCTTTCGCTGTGCCAGTGGGCCGTGGGCGCCTGCGGGATGAAACCGTCATCCAGCTCGGCATATGCCAAAAGCGGCCTGCCCACCTGCCCGGCGCGCAGGGCGTGGCCCAGGGTCTGTGCGGTTTCGCCCAGCACCGAAGACGGCGCGCTGGCCAGGTGCAGCCCCGCATCCGCAGCCTGCTGCATCAACGCCTGGGCATCGGCCAGGCTCAGAGTCATCGGCTTTTCGCTGAACAGGTGATGGCCTGCCGCCAGCACCGCCCGCGACACCGCCACATGCTCGGAAGGGTTGGTCAGGTTGAGCACCAGCGCCCCCGCGGGCAAGGCCTGCAACAGCGCCTCGAGCCGGTCATGGGGCGTCAGGTTCCAGTGCCCGGCAAAGGCCGCAAGGCGGGCCGGGTCGCGGTCATGCACCCCGGCAATCCGCAGCTCGGGGTAAAGCGCAAACGAACGCATGTAGAGATCGGCCACGAAACCGCCGCCAATGAGCGCGATCGGCCTCATCTCCCTGCTCTCCTGCCTGCCTGAATGGCTCTCAAAACAAACGCTCCCGGCCCGTGCTGCCGCCTGCCTTTCAGATTGCACAGGAAAATGTCAATATTTCGACGTAAAAGGTGCCAAATCGGTGTGTTCAAGCGGGTGTGGTCAGGTGCCGCCAGGGAGGCTGTTGTGCAATTTACCTTTGAAGGGGTCACGGTGCGGGTCAATATCCCCGACATGGCGGCGCTTGAACAGGCTCTGCGCGGGCGCATGCGGGCGGGCGCGGGGTTCGCCCTGGCCACGATCAACCTTGACCATCTCGACAAGCTGGCCGCCTCGGCCCGGTTCCGCGCGGCCTATGTGGCGCAGGATTTCGTGGTGGCCGATGGCAACCCGATCGTCTGGCTGTCGCGCCTGGCAGGCCGGCCGGTGCAGCTTTTGCCTGGTTCTGACCTGGTTCTGCCGCTGGCCCGGATGGCGGCCAGCGAAGGCCTGTCGGTGGCGCTGGTGGGCTCGACCGACGCGGCGCTGGCGGCGGCGGCCAGGCGGATGCAGGCGGCGGTACCGGGGCTGAAAATCGCCGCGATGATCGCCCCCGAGATGGGGTTTGACCCCGAGGGCACGGCGGCGGCGTGGGTGCTCGAGGCAATCGCGGCAAGCGGCGCCGGGCTGGTTTTCCTGGCGCTCGGCGCCCCCAAGCAGGAGCTTTTCGCGGCCCGTGGCAGGCGGGAATTGCCGCAGGTGGGCTTTGCCTCGATCGGCGCCGGGCTGGACTTTCTGGCCGGCCGGCAAAAGCGGGCGCCGCGTTGGGTGCGGCGGCTGGCGCTGGAATGGCTGTGGCGGGCGGCCAGCGATCCGGCGCGGCTGGCCCGGCGCTATGGGCAGAGCGCGCTGGCGCTGCCCGGCCATGTGGTGCGCGCCTGGAAGCTCAGGCGGGCCGGCTGAACCGGCGCTTTCTCATTCGCGCTTCAGCCGCAGGGTGAAGATCCCGCCGCGCAGCCTCAGCCCTTGCAGGTGAAAAACGCCCCGCTCACCCTGCTGGTAGTCCAGCTTCATGCGAAAATGGCTGAGATACAACGGCGACAGGTGCCCCGGCCCGGCCACCACATCATAGCCCATCTCGCACCGCAAATGGCGCCCGTCCCGCGCGCTGTCGGTGAGCGAAACCTGCACCACCCGGCGCCCGTCATAAAGCCTGAAGCCGCCGGGGCAGCCCCTGGGCGCCACCAGCCGGGCAAAGGCCGCCACCG
The DNA here is from genome assembly GCA_964585355.1 of uncultured Aliiroseovarius sp. Lineage (GTDB taxonomy): Bacteria > Pseudomonadota > Alphaproteobacteria > Rhodobacterales > Rhodobacteraceae > JAAEUB01. Next base: position 16,488 of record CAZPDV010000003.1, on the reverse strand, counting down.
GGTCGAGCACCCCCATGGGTACGCGGCGCACATCCGACAAGACCGTGCGTTCGCGCGGCGGCGTGATCGACAGATCCTCGACCTGCCCCTCTGGCGTGATCCGATAGGAAATATCGCGCGACTTGCGAGTGGTGCGGCTATGTGATTCATAGAGCCGCCCGCCATCGGGAGCGGGTTTCGAAAGCGCCGAGAAGCTGCCGTTGAACACCCCCAGCGGGGTATTGTCCACCAGGGTCTGGATGCTTTGGGTGCCATTATCGCCCGGCGCAAAGGTGACGTGCCCCAGCACCGCGCCGGCCAG
>CAZPDV010000003.1:0-16087 GCA_964585355.1 uncultured Aliiroseovarius sp. | reverse complement strand
GGGTGCCATTATCGCCCGGCGCAAAGGTGACGTGCCCCAGCACCGCGCCGGCCAGGGTCACCTGCCAGCCGGCGGGGGCAGAAGGTTCGGCCTGCGCGGCCAGGGCGGTTGCAAGCAAGCATATGACAGCATTCAGAGCCTGTCGCATTTGATTGGTTTTGGCGCGGCACCAACAAAGGGCAGGCAGCCGCCCGGGTGGGCGCGCATGCGCCCGCCATAGGGGCGGGCGGGCGCATGCCCGGACCGCTTGTGCGCCCCGGGCGAAGCAGGTGTGACTTGACGCGATATGTACTGGTTTAAGTCTCATCATGGCCTTTCAGAACCTGTCAAGAAGTCGGCGGAGGTAATCGCGCTCGGGCTCCGGCCGGTTGCGTTCGCCGGCGCGGCGGCGCAGTTCCCGGGTGAGTTCCTCGGCCCGGCGATAGACATCCTTGCCCTCGCGATAGGGCGCATCGCCGGTGAGCCCGCCGCGGCGGTTGGGACCACGCCCAAGCGGGTCGGAAGGCCGGGCATTGCCGGGCTGACTGTTGGCGCCTTGCCGGCCCTGGCGGTTCTGCTCGCCCTCGGCCAGGGCGCGATCGAGCTGCCGCATCCCCTCGCGCAGCGCCTCCATGGCCTCGGCCTGCTTGTCGAGCGCGCCGGACAGGTCCCCCTGCGCCAGCCCCCGCGCGGCATCGCGCATGGCCTGCTCGGCCCCCTTGAGCGCCTCGCGGGCGGCATCGCCGGCCTCGGAGCCGGCGCCCGGCAGATTGCGGCGTTGTTCCTGCAGGCGCTCGGCCAGGTCGCGCTGGCGCTGCGCCAGATCGCCGGTGGCGCCTTGCCCCTGTTTGCCGGCGCCATTGCCGCCGGTGTCCCGATTGGTATCGCCGCTTTGCTCCGAAGGGTTGGATTGCTCCTGCAAATCGCGAAAGGCCTGATCTGACAGGCCCTGTTGCCGGGTCAGGCTGTCGGCCAGCCCCTGCATCGCCCGGTTGCCCGGCTCCCCCCCCTGGCCCGGCTGCGCCTCGGCCGCGCGCATGTTTTCCATCAGGTTCTGAAGCTGCTCGAGCATCGCCATGGCCTCGTCCTGGCGACCTTCGCGCATGGCCTTTTCGATGGCGTCCATCATGGCGTCCAGGTCCTGCTGCGTGATTTCCTGGCCCTGCTGGTTGCCCTGGTCGGGCTGGTCGATGCCTGCCGTGCCGCCGGGCGGCGGTGCCTGCTGGGCCAGTTGCCGGGTATAGTCGCGCGTGGCCTGGCGCAGCTCGTCCATCAGTTCGGACAATTCTTCCGGGCTGGCGCCCTGGCGCATGGCCTCGGCCAGCCGCTGTTGCGCCTGGCGCAGCCGGTCCAGCGCATCCGACAGGTTGGTTTCATCAAGCCCCACAGCGATCTGCCAAAGCTCGCCCGCCACCTCGTCGCGGGTGGTATCGGTCAGCGGCGCTTCGGCCTCGAGCCTGCGGGCCAGGGTGCGCAGCATCAGATAGGTGACTTCGCGCTTGAAAAACCCCTCAGGCCGGTTGGAAATGGCGCGCAGAAGGCGGGCGACGCGGGCGGCGTTGGCGCGGTTCCACAACAGATCGCGGCGCTGTTCGATCAGGGCCATGGCCAGTGGGTCGAGGAACCGCCGCCCCGGCAGGGTCAGCGCAACCGGCGCGGCCCGGCCCTGCTGGCCGGCCTCATCAGTGACACTCAGCGTCAGGGTTACCGGCAGGCCCGCCCAGGGGTGCTCGGCAAAATTGTCCGCCAGCACCTCCTCGACCTGGGTCCGGTCGCCGCGATAGGGCATGGGCAGGTCGATGGTGATGGGCGCGCGCGGCTCGGGGGCGGGGGCAAGGCCATGGCGGCGCGGCACCGCGGCCAGGTCAAGGCGGATCGTCGCCTGCCCGGCGGCAATGCCGTAATCGTCCGAGGCGGCAAAGCCTTGCTCAAGGTCGCCGGCAAGAGTGCGGGTCATGTCACCGCTGACGGCAATGGTCGGCGGCAGGTCCGGCAGCGCCAGCACCCGCCAGGTGCCGCCGCCGGGGCCGGTGATCCTGAGCACACCGTCACGGTCCACCGAAAACTGCGCACCGGGCTGCGCCGGCGCGGGCGCCTCGGGCGGTGCTCCGGCGGCGTCTGACACGGTTTCGGAAAAGCCGATAGCGCCCAGCCGGCCGTAAAAGCGCAGGGTAATGCGGCTGCCTTTGGGCACGGCAAGCTGGCCCTGGGGCTGATCGGCCAGGTACAGGCTGGGCTTGCCGGTATAGGCGGGCGGCTGGATCCACCCTTCCCAGCTGGCAGGCGCCATGGCCGCCCCGGCGGTGCCATTCGGCAAGAGATCGGCCGGGCTGCCGGCGCGAAACGCCCCGCCGAAACCCAGCGCCATGACAAAGGCCAGCAGCGCCACCAGCCGCAGCGCATAGGGGTCGCGCGGGGCCAGGTTGGGGCGCGGCGGCACCGGGCGCACGCCCTGCAGGCGGTCAAGCATCCGGGCGCGGTGGGTGCTCCAGACCGCGCGGCTGGCCGGGTCAGAGGCCCCGACCGCCTGTTCATCCGCCAGCGCGGCGATCGGCTGCCCTTCAAGGCGGGCGTCAAGGCGGGCGGCGGCGGCAGCGGCACCGGGCAGGCGAAACCGCCGGGCGCCAACCAGCAGCGCCACCAGCGCGCCGGTGCCAAACCCGGCCAGCAGCCCCATGCCCCAGCGCGGCGGCAGCCAGGCCACCAGCCCCGACAGCAGGGCCGCGCCGGCAAACAGGGCGATGGTCAGAAGCGGCCAGAAGGCGCGCAAGGCGGCCTCGACCACCAGGCCCGCGCGGGTCAGGGCCAGCGGGATTCTCAGCCGTTCTTCGACCTCAGGGGGCAGGTTTGCGCGCATGCGGGGCCTTGCCTTGGGTTACAACCATTCAGGTATCTTATCGCGGGCAAGCATGTCTTCATAGGTCGGGCGTCGGCGGATTACCGCGTATTGATCGCCCGCAACCATGACCTCGGGGATCAGCGGGCGCGAATTGTATTCGCTGGCCATCACCGCGCCATAGGCCCCGGCCGAGCGGAACGCGACCAGCTCGCCCGCCTGCAGCGGCGGCAGGGCGCGGCCCCTGGCGAAGGTATCGCCGCTCTCGCAGACCGGGCCGACGATATCATAGGGGGTTTTCTCGGCCCCCGGCGCCGGCTCGACCACCGGCACGATGTCGTGATGCGCCTCGTAAAGCGCCGGGCGCACCAGGTCGTTCATGGCCGCGTCGAGGATCAGGAATTTGCGGTCCTCGCCCTGTTTGACATAGATGACCCGCGCCACCATCAGCCCGGCATTGCCCGAGATCAGCCGGCCCGGCTCGATCTCGATCTCACAGCCCAGATGACCCAGGGTTTCGCGCACCATGGCGCCGTATTCCAGCGGCAGGGGCGGGCGTTCGTTTGAGGGCTCATAGGGGATGCCCAGGCCGCCGCCCAGGTCGAGCCGGGAAATGGCATGGCCGTCGGCGCGCAGCGCTTCGGTCAGCGCCGCGATCTTGGTAAAGGCGCGCCGGAACGGGGCCAGCGAGGTCAGCTGGCTGCCGATATGCAGGTCGATCCCGACCGGGGTGAGCCCCGGCAGGCGGGCGGCTTCGGCATAGGCCTGCCGCGCCCGCCCGATCGGCACGCCGAACTTGTTTTCGGCCTTGCCGGTGGCGATCTTGGCATGGGTTTCGGCATCCACGTCCGGGTTGATGCGAAAGGCGATATCAACGGTCTTGCCCAGCGCGGTGGCGACCTGGGAAAGCTGGCGCAGCTCCACCTCGCTTTCCACGTTGACCTGACGGATGCCGCCGGTGAGCGCCTGCTCCATCTCGGCGCGGGTCTTGCCGACGCCCGAAAACACGATGCGGTCGCCGGGGATGCCGGCGGCGCGGGCGCGGGCATATTCGCCGCCCGAGACCACATCCATGCCCGCCCCCAGGTCGCCCAGAAGCTTGAGCACGGCAAGGTTGGAATTGGACTTGACCGAGTAGCAGATCAGGTGGTCCAGCCCCGCCAGGGCCTGTTCAAACAGGTGGTAGTGGCGGGTGAGGGTGGCGGCGGAATAGACATAGAAGGGGGTTCCGACCGTGGCGGCAATGTCGGGGAGGGAAACGCCTTCGGCATGCAGGATGCCGTTCTGATAGAGAAAATGATCCATCTGCGCCTCATAGCAGTTTTTCCGGCGCAGGCAATGGTTTCGCCCCGGCCGGGGGCCAGCCCCCGGACCCCCGGAGTATTTGCGGAAAGATGAAAGGCAGGGCCGTCAGGTGACCGGGCGGGTGCGCAGGAACAGATAGAGCGGCAGGCCGCAGGAGAGGCCGATCAGCCAGGCTGCCGGAATCGCCCAGAGCGCCGGCCAGTTGCGGCGCACGCGGGTTTCGGCGATCACCCAGATCGAGAATATGCTGGCGGCGAGCGCCAGGTCGGTGAAAAGCGCATGCGAGGGGGGGGCGGCGCGCCAGGCCGCGATCAGCGCGCCGGGGGCCGGGCCATGCACGGCAAGCCATGGCCAGAGGGTCGCAAGCGGCCAGATCGCGCCGACGATGGCAAAGCCGAGATAGGTCAGCCGCAGGGGCGACATCAGGGGCTGGCCTCGGCGTCGGTTACCGGTTTGGGCGGCCCATCGACGCCGCAGGCGGTGAGCGCCAGAAGCGCGGTGATGAGGAACATGCGGATCATTCCAGGGCCTCCTTCCAGCGGGCGATCTGTGCCCGTACCTGGGCGGGCGCGGTGCCGCCGAAGCTGGTGCGGCTGGCCACCGAGTTTTCAACGCCCAGCACAGTATAGACGTCTTCGGTGATGCCGTCATGCACGCCTTGCATTTCCGCAAGGCTCAGGTCCGGCAGGTCGCAGCCCTTTCTTTCGGCCAGCGCCACCAGCGCGCCGGTGATATGGTGGGCCTCGCGAAATGGCAGGCCGAGGCTGCGCACCAGCCAGTCGGCCAGGTCGGTCGCGGTGGAAAAACCGGTGCCGGCGGCGGCGGCGAGCGTGTCGCGGTTGGCAGTCATGTCGGTGACCATGCCGGTCATGGCGGCAATCGCCAGCGCCAGGTTGTCGGCGGCATCAAAGACCTGTTCCTTGTCCTCCTGCATGTCCTTGGAATAGGCCAGCGGCAGCCCCTTCATCACCGTGAACAGGCCGACCATCGCCCCCATGATCCGCCCGATCTTGGCGCGGATCAGCTCGGCCGCGTCGGGGTTTTTCTTTTGCGGCATGATCGAGGAGCCGGTCGAGAAGCGGTCGGACAGGGTGACGAAGCGGAACTGGGCGGTGGACCAGATCACCAGTTCCTCGGCCAGGCGCGACAGGTGCATGGCGGTGATGGCGGCGGCGGCCAGGAATTCCAGCGCGAAGTCGCGGTCGGCCACCGCGTCCAGCGAATTGGCGGCGGGGCGGTCGAAGCCCAGCGCGCGCGCGGTCATCTGCCGGTCGATGGGAAACGAGGTGCCGGCCAGCGCGGCTGCGCCCAGGGGGCATTCGTTCATGCGGGCGCGGGCATCGGTGAAACGCGCCCGGTCGCGGGCGAACATCTCGACATAGGCCAGCATGTGGTGGCCCCAGGTCACCGGCTGGGCCACCTGCAGGTGGGTGAAGCCCGGCATCACCCAATCGGCCCCGGCCTCGGCCTGGGCCAGCAGCGCCCGCATCAGGGCGGTGAGCCCTTCGATCGCCGCATCCGCCTGATCGCGCACATACATGCGAAAATCCAGCGCCACCTGGTCATTGCGCGAGCGCGCCGTGTGCAACCGGCCGGCGGCTTCGCCGATGAGCTCGGCCAGCCGGGCCTCGACATTCATGTGGATATCCTCGAGCGCGGTCGAAAAGGTGAATTTTCCCGCCTCGATTTCTGACAATACGGTGAGCAGGCCTTCCCTTATTGCCTCGGCATCCTTATCGGTAAGGATGCCTGTCGCGGCCAGCATGGCGGCATGGGCGCGCGAGCCTTCGATGTCCTGGCGCGCGAGGCGCTTGTCAAACCCGATCGAGGCATTGATCGCCTCCATGATCGCATCGGGCCCGGTGGCAAAGCGCCCGCCCCACATGGCATTCGCGGCTTGTTTGGTGTCATTCATTGGCCTGGCTCCGGGAGATAATCATGCGTCTGTTCTTTTCCGCCCTGCTATACGCGGCCCTTGTAACGCTTGCAAACCCTGCCGGCGCCGATATCGCATCGGCGGTCGCTCTGCGCCAGGGGGACATGAAGAAGCTGATGTTCCATTCTGAGCCGCAACCGGCCGGCAGCGCCAGCTTTACCGACCCCGAGGGCGGCAGCCATCGCCTGTCGGATTATGCCGGCAAGGTGGTGCTGGTGAATTTCTGGGCCACCTGGTGCGCCCCCTGTCGCAAGGAAATGCCCACGCTGGAGGCCTTGCAGGAGGCCTTGGGCGGCGAGGATTTCGCTGTGGTGACCATCGCCACCGGGCGCAACCGGCCGGCGGCGATCAAGCGGTTCTTTGCAGAGGCGGGGGTGAAAAACCTGCCGGTGCTGCTGGACGGGCGCAGCACGCTGGCGCGCGAAATGGCGGTTTTCGGGCTGCCGCTGACGGTGATTCTGGACCGGGAGGGGCGCGAAATCGCCCGGCTGCGCGGCGATGCCGACTGGTCCAGCGACAGCGCGCTGGCGGTGCTGAAGGCGGTGATCGATCAATAGCGCGCGGCCGGGCCGGGCTCATCCTGCGGATGAGCCTGACTGGAGGCCTCCGGCGGGGATATTTTCAAACAGAAGAAGCGGCGATTTCGCCATGGCGCGGGCAGGTGATCAGGTGATCGTTGACCAGGCCGCAGGCCTGCATCCAGGCATAGACGATGGTGGGGCCGCAAAAGCGGAAGCCGGCCTTTTTCAGGTCTTTTGAGAGCCGGGTGGAAAGCGGGGTGGCGGCAGGCACATCGGCAAGGCTGCGGAACCGGTTTTGCACCGGCACGCCATCGACATAGGACCAGACAAGGCGGGAAAACGCCTCGGCCCCGCCAAGCGCAAGCCAGGCGCGGGCATTTCCGATCGTGGCCTCGATCTTGCCGCGATGGCGGACGATACCGGGATTGGCAAGGCATTCGGCGACTTTCTTCTCGCCCCAGCGGGCAATGATCTCGGGCTGAAACCCCTGAAAGGCCACGCGAAAATTGTCGCGTTTTTTCAGGATGGTAATCCAGCTCAGCCCGGCCTGAAAGCCGTCGAGGACAAGCTTTTCCCACAGGGCGCGGCCGTCATGTTCGGGCACGCCCCACTCGCAATCGTGATAGGCGATATAGATCGGATCCTGCCCGGCCCAGCCGCATCTCTCCCCCATTTTGCCTCCGGTTCTTTAAAATTTTCGGTAAATGCAGCCTTTCATGTTTCATTAGCACAGATGGCGCAATCTTGGCATGGGAAATGTGAGGAAGTGATTCGGAATGAAAGCAAAACGCGGGATAATGCCAGGCATGAACGCCTCCAGCCCTCTTTCCATGGCGGTTTCGGCCCAGGACCGGGACACGCTCGACATGGTGCGCGATGCGATCCGCAACAAGAGGATCAGACTGGGTTATCAGCAGGTGGTGTCATCCAAGGCACCGGATCGGCCCGCCTTTTGCGAAGGGCTGCTCAGGGTGCTCGACCGGAAGGGGCGGGTCATCCCTGCGCATGATTTCATTGATGTGGTGGAGCAGGACCAGATGGGGCGGCAGCTGGACGTGCTGGCGCTGGAAACCGGGCTGGCCATGCTGGCAAAACATCCGGGGCTCAGGCTGTCGATCAACATGTCGGCCCGGTCGATCGGGTATCCGCAATGGAAGCAGACATTATATGCCGGGCTGAAAGGCGACCGCACCATTGCCGAGCGGCTGGTGCTGGAAATCAGCGAAGACACGATGATCGCCATCCCGGAACTGGTCCAGGTCTTCATGGAGGAACTGCACCTGCAAGGGATATCCTTTGCACTGGACAATTTCGGGAAAACCGTGACCTCGCTCAGGCATCTGCGCGACCTGTTTTTCGACATCATCAAGATCGACGGAACCTTCACCCATGACCTGGTGGACAATCCTGACAACCGGGCGATGATCAAGGCAATCGTCGCCATGGCCGGGGCGCTTGAAACCTATACCGTGGCGCAAAAGGTGGAAACCCGCGGCGATGCCGAGGTGTTGATCGACCTGGGGGTGGACGGCATGCAGGGCTATTTCTTTGGCGCCCCGACCCTGAACCCCGGCTGGATGAGCCAGGAAATGTGCTGCAAGGTCGGGTGAACAGGAGCAGGGCTGCGCTTGATTTTTTCTGCATTGCAGCATATGCCGGTACCCAATTGCATGCAGTCCAGCAGGGGTACACATCATGACCAATATCGTAATCGTCAGCGCCGCGCGCACCGCCGTCGGGTCGTTTCTGGGCAGTTTTGCCAACACGCCGGCGCATGAGCTGGGCGCGGTCGTGCTCGAGGCGGTTGTCGCACGCGCCGGGATCGACAAAAGCGAAGTGTCCGAGACCATCATGGGCCAGGTCCTGACCGCCGGCGAGGGGCAGAACCCGGCGCGCCAGGCCCATATCAAGGCGGGCCTGCCGATCGAAAGCGCGGCCTGGACCATCAACCAGGTCTGCGGCTCGGGCCTGCGGGCAGTGGCGCTTGCCGCCCAGCACGTGATGCTGGGCGATGCTCGGATCATGGCGGCTGGCGGACAGGAAAACATGTCGCTTTCCAAACACGCGGCCTATTTGCGCGCCGGTCAGAAAATGGGCGACCTGCAGATGATCGACACCATGATCCGCGACGGCTTGTGGGACGCTTTCAACGGCTATCACATGGGCCAAACCGCCGAAAATGTTGCCGCTCAGTGGGAAATTGACCGCGAGCAGCAGGACAGCTTTGCCGTGGCAAGTCAGAACAAGGCAGAGGCGGCGCAAAAGGCTGGCAGGTTCGACGAGGAAATCGTGCCGGTTACGGTCAAAACCCGCAAGGGCGACATCGTGGTGGACAAGGACGAATATATCCGCCACGGTGCAACCATCGACGCAATGCGGAAACTGCGCCCCGCCTTCATGCGCGATGGCGGCACCGTCACGGCGGCGAATGCCTCGGGGCTCAATGACGGCGCGGCGGCGGTCCTGGTGATGACCGCCGAGGATGCCGAGGCGCGCGGGCTTGAGCCGCTGGCGCGCATTGCCTCTTACGCCACCGTGGGGCTGGACCCGTCGATCATGGGCGTCGGCCCGATCGGCGCCAGCACGAAGGCACTGGAAAAGGCGGGCTGGAAAGCCTCCGACCTGGATCTGGTCGAAGCGAACGAGGCCTTTGCCGCACAGGCCTGTGCCGTCAATCGCGACATGGGCTGGGACCCCGAAATCGTCAATGTCAATGGCGGCGCCATCGCGATCGGCCACCCGATCGGCGCTTCCGGCGCGCGTATTCTCAACACCCTGTTGTTTGAAATGAAGCGGCGCTCGGCGAAAAAGGGCCTTGCCACCCTGTGCATCGGCGGCGGCATGGGGGTCGCCATGTGTCTTGAGCGGCCCTAGCAGAAAATCAACATCCATCGCGTAATATTATTGCGCATTGCTATGGTTTTGGATAATTCCATTACCAACGCGAATCGAATGGATGGAGAATGACATGGCACGGGTTGCATTGGTCACCGGCGGCACGCGCGGCATTGGCGCCGCTATCGCCAGGGCGCTGCAGGCGGCGGGCTACGAAGTGGCGGCAAATTACGCGGGCAACGACACCGCTGCCGCCGCCTTTTCCGAGGAAACCGGAATTCCGGCCTTCAAATGGTCGGTGGCCGACTATGATGCCTGTGCCGCAGGGGCGGCCCGGGTCGAGGCCGAACTTGGCCCCATCGACATTCTGGTGAACAATGCCGGCATTACCAGGGATGCGCCGTTTCACCGCATGACCCGCGACCAGTGGCGGGAGGTGATCGACACCAACCTGTCAGGCGTGTTCAACATGACCCATCCGGTCTGGCCGGGCATGCGGGCGCGCAAGTTTGGCCGGGTCATTACGATCAGCTCGATCAACGGCCAGAAGGGGCAGTTTGGCCAGGTGAACTATGCTGCTTCCAAGGCGGGCGACCTTGGCCTGACCAAAAGCCTGGCCCAGGAGGGGGCGCGTTTCGGCATCACCGCCAATGCGATCTGCCCCGGCTATGTGGCTACCGATATGGTGATGGCCGTGCCGGAAAAGGTGCGCGAGGCCATTATCGGCCAGATCCCGGCCGGTCGCCTGGGCGAACCCGAAGAGATCGCCCGCTGCGTGACCTTCCTTGCCGCCGATGATGCCGAATTCATCAACGGGGCGACCCTGACCGTGAATGGTGGGCAATATCTTGTCTGACGCCCGATCCTTCCGGGCATGAAAGGCCGGCAGCGGGCCACCCTGGCCGGGTTCGTGGCGGTCATGTTGTGGTCGCTCCTGGCGCTTCTCACGGTGCAGACCCGACCCGTGCCGCCCTTGCAACTGACCGCCATGAGCTTTGCCATCGGGGCGGGCATCGGGGCAATCTGGACCTGGGCAAGCGGTGGGTTTCGGCAACTCGCCACCGTGGGATGGAGAGTATATGCCTTTGGAACTACGGGCCTTTTCGGATATCATGTATTGTATTTTTCTGCCCTGCGCCTGGCCCCACCGGCCAAGGCCGGGTTGATTGCCTATCTGTGGCCGCTGCTGATCGTGCTGTTTTCCGGCCTGTTGCCGGGGGAACATTTGCACCGGGTGCATGTGGTGGGAGCCGGGCTTGGATTTGCCGGCGCCGCGCTGATCGTCACCGGCGGCGAGGCCGGATTTTCGCGGGCCTTTCTGCCCGGCTATCTGCTGGCCCTGGCCTGTGCCTTTACATGGTCGGGCTATTCGGTGCTCTCGCGCCGCATGGGGCAGGTTCCCAGCGCGGCTGTCACCGTGTTTTGCCTGGCCACGGCGGTTCTGTCGGCGGGCCTGCATCTGGCATTGGAACAAACCGCCTGGCCGGTCGGCCCGCGCGGTTGGGGGGCGGTGGTCGCGCTTGGCATCGGCCCGGTCGGGCTGGCGTTCTACCTGTGGGATACCGGCATGAAACGCGGGGATATCCAACTGCTTGGGGTCACCGCTTATGCGGCCCCGCTGTTGTCAACGCTTGCCCTGGTCCTTGCCGGCCTGGCACGACCAGGGCCGGTATTGTTTCTTGCGGCATCCCTGATCAGCGCCGGGGCCCTGTTGGCCGCTGCCCCGACCTGGCGCCGATAGGCCGGTCAGGCGGTGGTCAGCCGCTCGATCTCTTCCTTCAGCCGCAGTTTCTGTTTTTTCAGTTCTGCAATGTGCAGGTCGTCGCTGGCCGGATGACGGAGTTCCTCTTCCACCTGTGCCGAAAGGGCGGCATGTTTGTTGCGAAGTTCCTGCACATGTGCGCTGAGTGTCATGAGAGTCCTCCTGTATTCTGCTCCTGTCGTCAGTCCAGCACAAAAAGGCGCGCAAGTCACGTCCTGGTTGTACTGGTCCTGCTTCAGTGTGGACACTGAATATTAAAGAAGTATGAACGCCCCCGTTTTACCACAAGGGCAGCGCCACCCCTTCGCGCAGAATTGCGCTGACTTCCTGTCGGTAGCTTTCCGCATCCCCCACATGCTCGGACCCGTCATGCAGGATAAGCGGTGCGGCAAGCCGGAAAGCGCCGCGCCCCCCCTTGCGGGCCTGTACCAGAATCAGCTCGGCCGAGCGCCCCTCGCGCGGGCAAAGCGGCTTGACCAGGATCGAACCCAGCCGGTCGTCCATCGCCTCGAGAATTTCGGGCAGGCGGTCCGCCTTCTGAATCATGGTCAGATGCCCGCGTGGTTTGAGCCGCCTGGTCGCCACATCAATCCAGTCCGCCAGCGGCGTATCCTCGCCCACCGCCTTTTCCCGGCCGGCATCGGGCGCTGGCGTCCCGGACAGGCGCAGATGATAGGGCGGGTTCATGATCACGTGATCGAAATTTTCTTCCCGCAGCTCTGCCGGCAGGTCGGTGAGATCGGCGGTATACACCTCCATCTCGAGATTGTTTTCAAAAGCGTTGAGCCGGCAGAGATCGGCATAGTCCTTTTGCAGCTCCACCCCCACCAGCCGCAGCCCCGGCACCCGCTTGCCCAGTGACAGCGCCGCCGCGCCAACGCCGCAGCCCAGGTCAAGGACCGATTCGCCCTCATGCGCATTGACCGCAGCCGCAAGAAATACCGGGTCCACCCCGGCCCGGTAGCCCCGGCGCGGTTGCATCAACACCAACTGACCGCCAAGGAACTTGTCGGTGGTTATCGCCTCGCGGGTGAAACCCATGTCATTTCTCCACTTCAATACCGTTATCGCGCATTGCCCGCCTGGCGCGCGCAATGTCGTCGTCCGGCACCATAAGGCGACAAGGTAAAATTCCTATTGATCCCTCAAGCATGCTCATATGGACGTCGAGCACAAAGTGCTCTATACCCTCGCCGTCGAGCAGAGCGGTGGCAAAAGCCAGCACGGTTGGGTCATTCGTTCGAACAAGCTCTTTCATGTTCAATGACTTACGGCGAAAGGCGCCAGGAGTCGAGCCGGAGCACGCGATAGTGAACACCCTGACCGAGAACGCGGCAAGGCCGCACGAGGCGCTGGCGGAGCACCTGGCGCCTGACCTGAAAGCGGTCGATCAGCTGATTCGCACCCGCATGGCCAGCGAGCATGCGCCGCGCATTCCCGAGGTCACCGCGCACCTGGTCGAGGCGGGCGGCAAGCGGCTGCGCCCGATGCTGACCCTGGCAAGCGCGCGGATATGTGGCTATGACGGCCCCTATCACATCCACCTGGCGGCAACGGTCGAGTTCATTCACACCGCGACCCTGTTGCATGACGACGTGGTGGACGAAAGCGCCCAGCGCCGCGGCCGCCCCACCGCCAACCTGCTATGGGACAACAAGTCAAGCGTGCTGGTGGGCGATTACCTTTTTGCCCGCTCGTTCCAGCTGATGACCGAGACCGGCAACATGCGGGTTCTGTCGATCCTGTCCGATGCCTCGGCCACCATTGCCGAGGGCGAGGTGCTGCAGCTTACCGCGGCGCAGGACCTGAGCACCAGCGAGGCGACCTATCTCAAGGTCGTGCGCGGCAAGACCGCGGCGCTGTTCGCAGCGGCCTGCGAGGTGGGCGGCGTGATTGCCGGGGCGGAGGAAACCCTGACCGCGGCCCTGCACGATTATGGCGACGCGCTGGGCATCGCCTTTCAGATCGCCGATGACCTGCTGGATTACTGGGGCAGCAAGGCGACCGGCAAGAATATCGGCGACGATTTCCGCGAGCGCAAGCTGACCCTGCCGCTGATCAAGGCGGTCGCCAGGGCCAACGAGGAAGAACGCGCCTTCTGGGAGCGGGTGATCGAACAGGGCCGGCAGCGCGAGGGCGACCTGCAACGCGCGCTGGTCTATCTCAACCGGCATGACGCGCTCAAGGAAACCCGGCGCGAGGCGCTGGAATGGGTCGGGCGCGCCAAGACGGCGCTGGCCACGCTGCCCGACAGCCGGTTGAGGGCCATGCTGACCGATATCGCCGATTACGTGGTGGCCAGGCTGGTCTGAGCCGCTCTGCATCCTGGCCGGAAATCTCGGGCTTCGGGGCTGACCCCGGTTCTGCCGGGTCGCCTGCACCCGTGGTCAGTGCAGCAGCGTGGCCCGCACCCACCAACCGGGATGCGTACGCGTCAGCGCCGCCGCCGCCGCCTCGGCCTGCCCGATGCCGTCAAACAGCGCAAAACAGGTGGCGCCAGAGCCCGACATGCGCACCAGGCGCGCATCCGCACAGCCTTCCAGCGCCTCGAGCACCCGGCCCACCGCCGGCTCCAGCGCCCGCGCCGGCGCCTCCAGGTCATTGCGCTGTCCGGCCAGCCAGCGGATCAGCCCGCGCGCATCCAGCCGGGCAGGCAGGCGCCGGGGCATCGGCGCATTGGCCTTGTGGCGCAGCGCTGCAAAGACCTGGGGCGTGGCCACCGGAACCCCCGGATTGACCAGCACCGCCGCAAGCGACGGCAGGCCGGCAACCGGCGTGACGATTTCACCGATCCCCTGCATCCGCGCCGCCTGCCGCAGGAGGCAGACGCGAATGTCGGCCCCCAGCCCGAGCAGCGCCTCGGGCAGGTCGCGCCTGTCGCTCAGATCGGCCAGGCCAAGGGCACAGGCGGCGGCATCGGACGACCCGCCCCCCAGCCCCGCCGCCATGGGCAGGTACTTGGCCAGCGTGATCGCAACCGGCAGATCAAAAAGCTGCGCCGCCCGCAGCACCAGGTTTTCCGGCCCCACCGGCACGCCCGCCGCCATCGGCCCGGTCACCTCCAGATGCGTGGTACCGCTTTCCACCAGCGTCAGCCGGTCCCCCAGATCGGCAAACATCACCAGGCTGTCCAGCAGGTGATAGCCATCCGCCCGCTGCCCGGTCACATGCAGGGTCAGGTTGACCTTGGCAGGGGCAAAGACCTTAACCGCCTTCATTGACCGGATGGAGCGGCGGCGCGCCTTCCTCTTGCAATACCTTGTCCAGCCCGACCTCGAGCTTGCGCCGCACCCGCTCGGCATCAAACTCGTCCGGGTCGGTGTCGTCGGTCATGAAGGACAGGGCGCGGCGCCACTGAAACTCGGCCTCGAGCTTGCGCCCGACCGCCCAATAGACATCGCCCAGGTGATCGTTCAGCACCGGATCCACCGGCATCAGCTCCACCGCCCGCTCCATTTCGCCGACCGCTTCCCGATAATTGCCAAGCCGGTAATTGACCCAGCCCAGGCTGTCGGTGATATAGCCATCCTCGGGGCGGGCGGCCACGGCGCGGCGGATCATGTCCAGCGCCTGATCCAGATTGCGCCGCTGCTCTACCCAGGAATAGCCCAGGTAATTCAGCACCGAAGGCTGATCGGGATAAAGCTCCAGCGCCTTCAGAAGATCGGCCTCGGCCGCATCCCACTGGTCCTCCTGCTCGTGACAGATGCCGCGGGCGAAAAACAGCGACCAATGCGCCTTTTGCGGCGTCTCGATCAGGCCGATCGCATGGTCATAGGGCGCAATCGCCTTGTCACACTGGTGCTGAAAGCGGAACGTATCCCCCAACGTCTTGTACACATTCACCGCATCGGGAAACTCTGCCGCCAGCTTTTCCAGAACCGCAATCGCCTCATCGCCCTTGCCCCAGCGGCGCAGCGCCTCGGCCCGCGACAGGCTGGCAGTGCGGTAAAGCCGGCTGTCGCGCGGCACTTGCGCATAGGTCGCCACCGCCAGATCATAGCGCTCCAGCAGCTCCAGCAAGGTCGCCGAAAGCAGCACCGCCTCATAATTCCGCGGGTTCAGATAGGCGCTGGTCCGGCTATAGAGCAACACCACCTCCGGCTGCATCTCGCGCGCCAGCGCCTGGGCGATGGCTCCGAACACATCCGACAAGGCCTGGCGCGGGCCGCTCACCACGCTGAACGCAATCGGCTTGCCCGCCGCCAGGTCGGCCCGCAGAGCGGCAATCTCGGCATCGCCTCCGCCGGGAAACGCCTTGTCGATCAACTCGACCGCAGCCGGGTTGCGCTCAAGCTGGCTCAGGATCTGGGCATAGGCAATGATCCCCTTGCGGTCCAGCTGCACCTCGCCGCCAGCTTGCCCGGACAGGATCTCTGCCGCGGCCTTGAAACCCCCGGCAAGCGCATGGGCAATAGCCAGATTATAAAGCGCAATCTGGCCCGTGTCCCCGGCCTTCCCCAACGTCTTGAAAACCTTGAAGGCGGCTTCCCGATCCCCCTGGCCGAACAGGGCCCAGCCACCGATCAAATCGTCCAGCGATCCGCCGATCGAAACCTTGTCCTGCAACGCAGCCTCGACCCCCGGCCAATCCTCGGCCCTGATCGACGCCGCCAAAAGCACCAGCCCGGCAATCTGGTTGCTGTCCTCCAATGCGTGCAGACGGCGGGCAATCGGCACGGCCTGGTCAAACGCGCCCAGCCCGATCTCGGCCACCAGCAGCGTCTCCATCAGCCCGGTATCCTTGGGGTCGCGCGCAATGGCGCGAATGCCATATTCCACCGCCGCGGCAAAATCGCGGCTGCGGTCGGCCTGGCGGGCGGCAAGATATGGGCCGGCAAGCCCCTGGGCAAATCCCGGCGCGGCCACTGACAGGCCAATGAACGCCCCGGAAATCAGGCGGGTAAGTCTGG
>CAZPDV010000002.1:21807-27159 GCA_964585355.1 uncultured Aliiroseovarius sp. | reverse complement strand
GACCCGCATCAGGTCCGGCCCGGCAACGCATTGATAGCAATAGGAGGCGACCGAGGTCTTCATCCCTGAGCCGCCAGTTTTGCCGCCTTGGCCCGCAGCCGCTCTACCGTCTTGTCCACATCGACGACGAAGCGTTCGTGCCGGCCCTTGCAGATCGTGTCCAGCGCATCGCGGGCGGTCACATCCAGCGCCACGCGGCGGCCCTCGATCTCGGCCACGGTCACGGTGATCTCGACCTCCTGCCCCATCAGGGTCGGCGCCAGATGGGCGATGTTGACCACGGTGCCAACGCTGTCCTGCCCCTCGGGGATGCGCGCCTTGATCATGTCGCGGCAGGTATATTCGATATCGTTCACCAGGCTGGGCGTGGCATAAACCCGCCCCTCTTCCCCCATGAAGCCGATGGTGCGGTCCCTGTCGATGGTCACCTTGCGGTGCGCGCTGCTGCCGACTTCCAGTTCGTTGCTCATCTCTGTCCCCGTTCCGCTTGCAACATGTTACCCGATTTCAGCATATTTGAAAATTTGTAACATATCGAGACAAATCTGCGACCGGCCAATGATTCCGGCAAACATGCCCCCTAACAGCGCCGCAGCTTGAAACGCTGGATCTTTCCGGTGGCGGTTTTCGGCAGCTCATCAAGCACCTCGATCCAGCGCGGATATTTCCACACCCCCACGGCCTCCTTGACGTGATCCTTCAATTCCTGAAACAGGTCTTCCGACGGTGCCCGGCCCTCAACCAGAATGACAAACGCCTTGGGCTTGATCAGCCCGTCGCCTTCGTGATGGGCCACCACCGCGGCCTCAAGCACCGCCTCATGCGCCACCAGGGCCTGTTCCACCTCAAAAGGCGAAGTCCAGCGGCCCGAAACCTTGAACATGTCGTCGGTGCGGCCGCAATAATGGTAATAGCCTTCGCTGTCGCGCGTGTACTTGTCGCCGGTGCGCACCCATTCGCCCTGAAAGGTCGCCCGGCTCTTGGCGCGCTGGTTCCAGTAGCCGTCCCCGGCGCTGTCGCCCGAAACCAGCAGCTCGCCCAACTCGCCATCGGGCACGTCGCGGCCGTCCTCATCCACCAGCCGGAGCTTGTAGCCCTCGAACGCGCGCCCGGATGTGCCATAGCGGATGTCGTCCGGCCGGTTCGACAGGAACACATGCAGCATCTCGGTCGAGCCAATGCCGTCAAGGATCGGCACCCCCATGCGCGCCTCCCAACGGCGACCGATATCCTCGGGCAAGGCCTCGCCGGCCGAAACGCACAGGCGCAGCCGGGCCGAGCCGCTCTGCCTGGTGCACTTCTGATCGGCCAGCATGGCGGCATAGAGCGTCGGCACCCCGAAAAACAGGGTCGGATCATGCCGGCTGAGCATTTCGAGCACCGAGGCCGGCGTCGGCCGGCCGGCAAGCAGCACCGTGGTTGCCCCCACCGACATCGGCAACGCCATGGAGGCCCCCAGCCCATAGGCAAAGAACATCTTGGCGGCGGAAAAACAGACATCATCATGGCGGATTCCCAGCACGTTCCGCCCATAGGTATCGGCGATATATTGCGGCGAGGTATGCACGTGCCGCACGCCCTTGGGCGCCCCGGTAGAGCCCGAGGAATAGAGCCAGAAGGCGGTCTCGTCCGGGTGGGTGGGCGCCGTCTCGAAGGTATCAGAGGCCTCGGCCATCAGCTCTGCCAGCCGCGGATGCGCACCATCGCCGCCATCCACGATCACATGCCCAAGCGCGGGCAGGTCGTCCAGCAGCGGGCCAACCACCTCCAGCAGCGGCGCCGAGACGATCAGCACCTGCGCCCGACTGTCGACAAGCATGTAGCGGTATTGCTCGGCCGTCAGCAGGGTATTGAGGCAAACAGGCACTATTCCTGCCCGAATCGCCCCCCAGAACACCGCCGGATAGGCCACCGTGTCATGCATCAGCATCGCCACCCGCGCCTCGCGCCCGACGCCCAGCGCCGTCAGCATGTTGGCGACCTGACAAGTGGCGCGTTGAAGCTGCGCATAGGTCAGCGTGCGGTCTGCGTCGATAAAGGCGGGCTTGTCCCCCCATCCCTTTTCCACATTCGCATCCACCATCACGGTCGCCGCGTTATATTCCCTGATCTGATTCATGAAGGCAGCCTCCCAACCACTTCCATCGCTGTTTTTGGCATTATTGTTTTTCTGGTATTATAGTGCCTTTATGCCAGTTTGACATTTCGTGCAAATCGGCGGCGCGGGCGACAGCGCGATGAGATGAAAAGAAGCGCGCGCCCCGGCGCTCACGAGGGGGGCAGGCACGCGGCGTGGCGTGCCGCCGCCCGGCCCGCGTGACGGCCCGTGGCAAGGCAGGCAGTGATCAGATAACCGCCGGTCGGGGCCTCCCAGTCAAGCATCTCGCCCGCCACGAAAACCCCGGGCAGCGCCTTGAGCATCAGCCCCTCGTCCACCGCCTCGAAGGCAACGCCGCCGGCGGTGGAAATCGCCTCTTCCAACGGTCGCAGGCCCTGGTGGCACACCGGTACCGCCTTGAGCAGCTGCGCCAGCGCCGCGCCCTGGGGCAGCGGGCGGCCAAATTCGTTGAGCAGCGCCAGCCGCGCCGGGTCAAGCCGCAGGCTCTTGCGCAGGTGGTTGGCAAGGCTGGCCTTGCCCCGCGGCCGGGAAAGCCGGGCCAGCACCGCCTCCGGCGCCAGATCCGGCACCAGGTCAAGCGTCAGCGGCGCCCCCTCGCGCACCGCCTTCGACACCGCATAGATGGCGCTGCCCTCCAGCCCGCGTTGCGAAATCACGAACTCGCCCCGCACCGCCTGCGCCCCCGCGCTCAGGCGCACCGCTTTCACCGGCGCGCCGAAATGGCGGCGCATGTGGTCGGACCAATCCACCACAAGCCCGGCATTGGCCGGCGCGAAGGGGGCAAGCGCAACCCCCCGCGCCGCCAAGAGCCCGGCCCAGGCCCCGGTCGAGCCCAGACGCGGCCAGCTTGCCCCGCCCAGCGCCAGCACCGTCACAGCCGGGCGCAGCGCGCGCGGGCCTTCCGGCGTGGCAAAGGCAAAGGCCCCGTCCTGCCAGCCGGTCCAGCGCCAGCGCCGTTTCAGCGACACGCCTGCAAGCCGGCCAAGCCACGCCCGGAGCAGCGGCGAGGCCTTCATCTCGCGCGGGAACACCCGGCCGGACGAGCCGGTAAAGACCTCAACCCCCAATCCCCGCGCCCAGTCCTGCACCTGCGCCGGCCCGAACCCGGCCACGATCCTGCGCAATTGCGTGGCGTCGCCATAGGCGGCCAGGAAGGGCTCCAGCGGCGCGTCCATGGTCAGGTTCAGCCCGCTTTTGCCCGCCATCAGGAACTTGCGCGCCGGGCTGGGCATGGCATCGGCCAGTGTTACCTCGAGCCCGGCGCGCGCCAGCTCTCCCGCCGCCATCAACCCGGCGGGTCCGGCCCCGATGACCAGTGCGGTTTTCATCGCCCGGCCCCGGCAAGAGCAGGGCACGGCGAGCCCCACATAACCCGGATTGTACAAGAAATCATCGGGAAATCATTGCCTTGATCGCCGCCACATGGCCCGGCTTGGCGTTCAGCGCGTCTGCGGCAAGGGCGCGGGCGGTATCAAGCAGCGCCTCGGGCGGCACGATCCGGTCGATCAGACCCCAGGCCAGCGCCTCCTGGGCATCAACCTTCTGCCCGGCCATCAGGATCATCCTGGCGCGCGCGGGCCCGATCAAGGCACGCAGGCGGGCCGGGTCCGACGGCTGCGGCAGAAAGCCCAGCTTCATCACCGGGTAAAAGAACCGCGCCGACGGCACCGCGATGCGCAGATCGCAGGCCAGCGCCATGCCGAAGGCACCGCCGGCAAGCGTCCCGTTCAGGGCGGCAATGGTCAGACAGGGCGCGGCGGCAAGCGTGGCCGAAAGCTCCTCCCATACCGGGCTGGTGGCCAGCCCGGCGCGCGCCGCGTCAAGGTCGGCACCGGCCGAAAACACCCGCCCCGCTCCGGTCAGCACCAGCGCCCGCGCCTCGGTGGTTGCGGCAGCGGCGATCTCGGTCAGCTCCTGCAACATGGCGCCGGTCAGGGCATTGGCCTTGTCGGGCCGGTCCAGCGTGGCGCACCAGAACGCGCCCTCCTGCTCAAGCCGGATCATGCGGAAAGCCCCACGCGGGCGCGGATATGCTCTTCGCGCAAGGCGACCTCCTGCCCCAGAAATTCATCGGCGTCCGGTCCGCACAACCAGACCAGCGCCCGCGCCACCCATTCCGGCGGGATATGGTCGGCCCAGTCCAGCGCCGCCACCGGGTTGATGCCCGAGGCCCTGATCTTGCGCTGCATGTCGGTGGCAACCGTGCCGGGGCTGAGGCCGATGGCGCGTATTCCGTGCCCGGCCTCTTCCTTGTGGATACACATGGTCAGCATGTGCAGCCCGGCCTTGGAGGCGCAATACTGGCTCCATCCTTCCAGCGGATGATGCGCAGCGCCCGACCCGAGGCTCAGAATGGTGCCGCCACCGGCCGCGCGCATATGCGGCAACACCGCCCGCACGCCGTAATAGACGCCCTTGAGGTTGACGTCGATCGCATGGCTCCAGGCGGCCGGATCCGAGCCGGCCAGCGGCGCGATCGGCTCGATCACCCCGGCATTGTTGATCAGCACATCCAGCCCGCCAAAATGCGCAACCGTGGCGGCAACGGCGGCCTCGACCTCGGCCCAGACGGCAACGTCACATTTGAAAGCCCGCGCCTGCGGGCCGATCTCGCCGGCAATGCGCGCGATATCGCCGCTGCTGCGCGCCAGAAGCGCCACATTCGCCCCCTGCGCGGCAAAGGCACGCGCCGCCGCCGCACCAATGCCGCGGCTGGCACCGGTGATCAGCACGGTTTTTCCCGAAAGTTCAGCCATTCCATCCCCACCAAACCGAAAGACCCGTTGATTGCAGCCTGCAAAACATTTTCTTGAACATATGCCGTCTCCGAGTCATTCTTGGACATGCGTTATTAACAGGAAAAGGCTTATCATGCACACCCGATATTCCATGGGAAGCGGCGCCCTGATCGCCGCGCTTCTTGCCAGCACCGCCGCTTTTGCCGAGGTAACCCCGCAGCAGGTCTGGAACGACTGGCGCGATTACATGCAGGGCTTTGGCTATGAGGTCACTGCCACCGAAACCGCCTCGGGCAAGGATCTCAACGTTACCGGGGTGAATTTCTCGATGGCCATGCCCGACAATCAGGGCAATGTCAGCGTCACCTTCGGCGACATGCGGTTCGTGGATAACGGCGATGGATCGGTTTCGATCAAGATGCCGGAAACCATGCCGATAGATATCACGATCACCAGCCCGGACAGCCCGCAGACCGAAATTGGCCTGAGCTATTT
>CAZPDV010000002.1:0-21707 GCA_964585355.1 uncultured Aliiroseovarius sp. | reverse complement strand
TCTCAAGGTCATTCAGGAAACCGTCAACGCTGGTGGCATGCGCTACAAGATTGCCATTTCCGACCCGGAAACCGGCGGCAGCATGAACATGAAGGGCATGAGCGACCGGCTTTCGGCCCTGGCCAATATAGCGCTGCCGCTGGAATACGATCCCAACGACATCAACATGGCCCTGAAAAACGGCATGGCGATGGACATCAGCTTGACGCAGGGCCCCGGCGGCAGCAAGTTTTCGTTCAAGGATGGCGAAAGCTCTGCCTCGGGCAGCTCGGAGACCTCGGGCAGCAGCATGCATATGAGCCTGGACGCAACCAAGGTTGGCTATGGTTTCTCGCTCAGCGACTGGAGGATGTCGCTGATGGGCTCGGACATTCCGCTGCCGATCAACTTCTCGACCGCGAAAACCGGGATCGAATTCAGCATGCCGATCACCAAATCGGACATACCTCAGGACTTCGGCACCTCGATCGAGCTGGTCGATTTCGCGCCGGACGACATGATCTGGTCGATGCTCGACCCGACCGGGGGCCTGCCGCATGACCCGGCGACGATCATCCTGAACCTTGCCGGCAAGGCAAACTGGCTGGTCGATATACTCGACCCGGCCAATGCCGAAGCCCTTTCCGGCGACAAACCGCCGTTCGAGCTGCAGGCGCTTTCGATCAACGATCTGAAGGTCGCAGCCGCCGGGGCCGAACTGACCGGAGCCGGCAGTTTCGTCTTCAACAATGCCGATCTTGACACATTTGACGGGCTTCCCGCCCCTGATGGCTCGGTTGACCTGAAACTGGTTGGCGGCAATGGCCTGATCGACCGGCTTATCTCCATGGGCCTGATGAGCGAAGATGACGCCATGGGCATGCGCATGATGCTGGGCCTGTTCGGTCGGCCCGGAGAGGGCGAAGACGAGGTGCTTTCGACCATCGAGGTCCGCCAGAACGGCGAGGTTTACGCCAACGGCCAGCGCCTGCAATAGCGCCACCAAGAACATGCGAAGGGCCGCGGCACCCCGCGGCCCTTTTCCTTGCCACCCCGGCTTTCCCGGACGGCTCGGTTCTTGTCCACGGGCAACGCATGACCCAGCATCCGCCTTGCAGGCGGCCGCGTTGGGCATTACCTCTGGCCCCATACAGGAAAGGGCCGCCGATGACCGACATGCTTGAAAATCTCAGCCAGCAATTGCTGGAAGCCGCCGCCAGGGCCGGGGCGGATGCGGCGGATGCGCTGGTGGTCGAGGGCACGTCGCTGTCGATCGACGTGCTGGGCGGCAAGCTTGAACATGCCGAGCGCGCCGAGGGTACCGATCTGGGCCTGCGGGTGCTGGTGGGGCAGCGCCAGGCGGTGGTGTCGGCTTCGGATCACGCGCCCGAGACCATCCGCACCATGGCCGAACGCGCCGTTGCCATGGCCCGCGAGGCGCCCGCCGACCCCTATATCGGGCTGGCCGACCCCGAGCAGCTGGCGCGCAACCGGGATGCGGCGGCGCTTGAACTTGCCGATCCCGCCGAAGAGCCCAGCCCAGCCATGCTGGAAGAAGACGCCCGCCGCGCCGAAGCGGCGGCGCTCGCGGTCAAGGGGGTGACGCAGGTGCAGGCAGCCTCGGCCGGCTATGGCCGCGACCGCATCCATCTGGCCGCCAGCAACGGTTTTTCCGGCGGCTATGCCCGCACCGGCCGCAATATCTATGCGGTGGCCATCTCGGGCGAAGGGGCCGGGATGGAGCGTGATTACAAGAGCGAAAGCCGCACCTTTCAGGCCGACCTGCCGGATGCCGCCGAAATCGGCCGCGAGGCCGGCGAGCGCGCCGTCGCCCGTTTCGGCGCCCGCCAACCTCCGACCGGCACCTATCCGGTGCTGTTCGACCGCCGCATTTCCGCCACCCTGATCGGCCACCTGCTGAGCGCCATCAACGGCGCCACCATCACCCGCGGCGGCTCGTGGCTGCGCGATGCCCTGGGCGAAGCGGTGCTGCCCGAGGCGCTGTCGCTGATCGAAGAGCCGCACCGTCCGCGCATTTCCGGCTCCAGGCCGTTCGACGCCGAGGGCCTGCCCACCCAGAGCCGGCGCATCGTTGACGCGGGCATTCTGACCGGCTGGACGCTGGACCTTGCCACCGGACGCAAGCTTGGCATGCCAAGCACCGCAAACGCCGCCCGCGGCACCTCTGGCCCGCCCTCGCCCTCGGTCACCAATGTGACCCTGACACCGGGCAGTGCCAGCCGCGACGACCTGCTGCGCGACATGGGAACCGGGTTGCTGGTCACCTCGTTCATGGGCTCGACCATCAACCCCACTACTGGCGAATATTCGCGCGGCGCCTCGGGCTTCTGGGTTGAAAACGGCGAAATCACCTATCCGGTGAACGAATGCACCATCGCCGGCAACCTGCGCGACATGCTGCGGCGGATCCTGCCCGCCAATGACGCTCAGGACCATCTGAGCCGCCGGGTGCCGTCGCTGTTGCTTGATGCCATGGTGCTGGCCGGTGCCTGACGACCTGCGGCTGCTGACCGATGCGGCACATGCGGCAGGCACCATCGCGCACCGGTTTTTCCGAAAGGCGCCGGATGCCTGGGAAAAGCCCGGCGGCGCCGGCCCGGTGACCGAGGCCGACCTGGCAGTGGACAGGATGCTGCGCGAGGAACTGGGCGCGGCGCGGCCCGCCTATGGCTGGCTGTCGGAAGAGACCGAGGACGACCCGGCCCGCCTGGAGGCCGATCGGGTCTTTATCATCGACCCGATCGACGGCACCCGCGCCTTTATCGAAGGCAACGCGACCTGGGCGATCTCTCTGGCAGTGGCTGAACGGGGTGCCGTCACCGCTGCGGTGGTGTATCTGCCAATGCGCGACATGCTCTATACGGCAGCAAAAGGCGCGGGCGCCCGGTTCAACGGCGACCCGATCCTGGCCTCGCCCAAGCGCGACCTTGCCGGGGCCAGGGTGCTTGCCGCCCGCCCCACCTTCGACCCCTGGAACTGGCAAGACGCCACCCCGCCACCAGTCAAACGCGCCTTCCGCTCCTCGCTCGCCTACCGGATGAGCCTTGTCGGCGAGGGGCGCTTTGACGCCATGCTGACCCTGCGTGCCACCTGGGAATGGGACATTGCCGCCGGCGCCCTGATCGTGGCCGAGGCCGGGGGGATCGTCAGCGACCGGCGGCTGGCGCCGCTTCGCTTCAACAGCCCCGGCGCGCAGGTCAACGGCGTGCTGGCGGCCGGGGCAGGGCTGCATGGCAAGCTGGGCGCGCGTCTGAGCCAGGCCTGACCTTGGACAAGCGCCCCCGAGCACGCTAACAAGGGGGGGATCCAGCCAAGAACGCCAACGGAACGCCCGATGACCGAACATCCTACGCCCCCCCGCCGCCCGCTGACGCTGCGCGATGTGTCCGAGGCCTCCGGGGTCAGCGAAATGACGGTGAGCCGCGTGCTGCGCAACCGCGGCGATGTCTCTGCCAGAACCCGCGAGCGCGTGCTGGCCGCCGCCAAGGCGCTGGGCTATGTGCCCAACAAGATCGCCGGCGCCCTTGCCTCGAGCCGGGTCAACCTGGTGGCGGTGATCATTCCGTCGCTGTCCAACATGGTGTTTCCCGAGGTCATGACCGGGATCAGCGACGTGCTGGCCGACACCCCGCTGCAGCCGGTGGTCGGCGTCACCGGCTACAAGCCCGAGCGCGAGGAAAAGGTGCTCTATGAAATGCTCAGCTGGCGCCCTTCCGGGGTGATCATCGCCGGGCTGGAACATTCGGACGCCTCCAGGGCGATGCTCAAGGCCGCCGGTATCCCGGTGGTCGAGATCATGGACAGCGACGGCGAAGCGATTGACGCGGTGGTCGGGATTTCGCACCGGCGCGCCGGTCGGATGATGGCCGAGGCGATCCTCGAGGCGGGCTATCGGCGGATCGGCTTTCTGGGCACCAAGATGCCGCTGGACCACCGCGCCCGCAAACGCTTCGAGGGCTTTACCGAAGCCATGGCCAAGGGCGGGGTCGAGATTGCCGACCAGGAATTTTACGAAGGCGGCTCGGCCCTGCTCAAGGGGCGCGAGATGACCGAAGCCATCCTCGCACGCAACCCGGACCTTGATTTTCTGTATTATTCCAATGACATGATTGGCGCGGGCGGGCTGCTCTACTGCCTGGATCAGGGGATGGATATTCCCGGCCGGATCGGGCTTGCCGGCTTTAACGGGGTCGAGCTTCTGGCGGGTCTGCCGCGCAAGCTGGCAACCATGGATGCCTGTCGCGCCGAAATCGGCCGCGAGGCCGCGCGGATCATCGCCCGGCGCAGCGAAAGCGATGGCGGCGGCGGTGAACGGGTGGTGCTGACGCCCCGGCTTGAACCGGGCGATACCCTGCGCCGCCAGTAGGGCGCGTCAGGCGGCCTTGGTGGCCGGGCCTTCGGTCAGGACCGTGTGCAGGATTGCCGGGTCATCATTGGCGCGCAGCTTGGCGCAGATGGCCGGGTCGCGCAGGGTACGCGACACCAGCGCCAGCGCCTTGAGGTGATCGACGCCGCCGCCTTCGGGCGCGAACAGGGCAAAGACCAGATCGACCGGCTGATGATCGACTGCATCGAAGTCAAACGGCGTCTCGATCCGCATGAAGGCGCCCACCACCCGATCCAGCCCGGCAAGGCGGGCATGCGGCAGGGCAACCCCCTTGCCAACCCCGGTCGGACCAAGCACCTCGCGCTCCTGCAGGGCGGCGGTCACGGTCGGGGCATCGATTCCGTAATTGGCCGAAAAAAGCTCGCCCAGATCCTGAAACAGGCGCTTTTTCGATGATACTGTCTGAACGACCTTGACGGCGCCGGGCCGGAGGATTTCACTGAGGTTCATTTTTTCCTGCTTCATCTTCCAACCCGGCCCGCCGCTTCACGTCGGCACAGGGCGCTTCACGATGCTTCTTTCGGGTCGATCCAACCGATATTGCCGTCATCGCGGCGATAGACCACGTTCACACCGTCCGTTTGCTCATTCCGAAACACCAGCACCGGCGCCTCGGCCAATTCCATCTGCATGACGGCCTCGCCGACCGACAAGCGCGCGATGGTGGTCTCCATCTCGGCAATGATCATCGGTTGCAGGCCCTCGGGCTCCGATTCTTCCGAACCGGCATCTGCGGCGAGGATATACGAGGCCCCTTCGAAAACTTCAATGGGATTTGCGCGCGCGCGATGGTGGTCCTTGAGACGGCGCTTGTAACGGCGAAGTTGTTTCTCCATCTTGTCCGCGCAATTGTCAAAAGCGGCATAGATCTCGTGCGCCCGCCCGGTCGCCTGTGCGGTCATGCCGGTGGACAGATGCACCACCGCCTCGCAGGTGAACTCGGCACCATTGCGGGCAAAGACCACTTGCGCAGATGTGGGACGACCGGCATATTTTTCCACCACTGCATCCAGTTCGTCCTTCACATGCTGGCTGAGCGCTTCGCCAATGTCGATCTGTTTGCCGCTGATTTGGTATTGCATGGTCTCTCCTGGTTGTTGGGGGCATGGCCCCGCCGTTGAGGCGCCTTGGCTGCCGCGAATGCAACTGACCTTCAGACTGGCAGAACGCTGAGTGGGTCCTGGCGCAGGTCAGGCATTCCCTGTCATTTGGCGCCGAGCCCGGCGCCTTTGTCAACTGTTACCCGCGATCACGAAATGCGGAAACTCTCGCCCAGATAGACCCGGCGCACGTTCTCATCCCGGATCACCTCATCCGCCGTGCCGCTCATCAGAACACCGCCATCATGCAGGATATAGGCGCGATCGACGATTTCGAGGGTCTCGCGCACATTGTGATCGGTGATCAGCACGCCGATCCCCCGTCGGGTAAGGTCCTGCACCAGACCGCGAATCTCATCGACCGAGATCGGATCGACCCCGGCAAAGGGTTCGTCCAGCAACAGGTATTTGGGATTGGCCGCCAGGCATCGGGCAATCTCGACCCGCCGCCGCTCGCCGCCGGACAGGGCCAGCGCCGAGGCATGCCGCAGATAGGTGATCGAAAAATCGCTGAGCAATTCCTCCAACCGCTCGCGCCGCTTGTGGCGGTCCTTTTCGGCAATCTCGAGAATGGCAAGGATGTTGTCCTCGACATTGAGCCCGCGAAACACGCTCATTTCCTGGGGCAGGTAGCCGATCCCGGCGCGCGCCCGGCGATACATCGGCAGATAGGTCACATCGCGGCCATCAATCATGACCTGCCCGGCCTCGGGCGTGACCAGGCCGGCAATGGTATAAAAACACGTGGTCTTGCCCGACCCGTTCGGCCCGAGCAATGCCACCACCTCGCCCCGCCTGAGCTCCATCGAAACGTCGCGAATGACCGGCTTCTTGCGATAGCTCTTGCGCAGGCCGACCACGACCAGCCCGGCCTTGCCGTCAGTCACGCTCAGGTCAGGCGCACCAGCCATCAGTTTCCGTCCGTTTGCAGGATCGTCTTGACCCGCCCTTCCAGCGTGCCGGTGCCGGTTTTCAGGTTCACCACCAGGCGCTCGGCCGACAGGGCATTGCGGCCCTGGGTCAGGATCACGCCGCCGCTCATCACGATCAGACCTTCGTCGATGGAATAGGTGGCCTCCTGGGCTTCGGCCGCCTCGGCCCCGTTCACCAACGTCACCCCACCCGAGGCCGTCAGCCGCGAAATCTGCCCGGTCGCATCGTCGCCGCTGGCATAGACCACCAGCACCTGCCCGGCCGACATGCGCAGATCCCCCTGCCCGATCACCACATTGCCGCGAAAAATCGCGGTGCCATCCGCCTGGCTGATCTCAAGCGCATCGGCGGTAATCTCAACCGGCAGCGACGCATCGTGATTGAAGCTGCCAAAGGCCACCTGCGTCCCCTGCGCCACCAGCACGGACGGGGCCAAAGCCACGAGGCAGGCGGCAAAAATCAGAGCCAACAACTTTTTCAATGTATCAACCTCATTCCTTTTCTGGCCGCCTGGGCACATATACCATTTTTACCCCGTCCTTGAAAACCAGAAGGTATTTCCCCTCCTCGCCGGGCTGGCGCACAAGGTCGATCTGGCCGGCGCTGATCTCGCCGCCCGGCCCGGTGGCGGTAACCGGCCCGATCGAGCGCGCCCATGTCTGATCCATCGCCGCGCGCAGGCCCTCGGCCCTGATCCGGTACTCCGTTGACGTGTCCAGAGAGACGCCGCCGCTCATTTCCAGGCTGTTTTTGCTGCCATTGACCACGGCGCGGGCGGCATGGATCGAAACCTCGCCCCCGTCCGGGGTGGCAATTTCCGCATTCAGATCGGTTGCGGTGTAAATGCTGGGGTCGTTCGGGTCCGGCTGGGCGGTGGCGGCGGAAAAGGAAATTGCCGCGCCATCCTCGGTCACCCCGGAAAAGCGCGGGCCGGTGATCTGCTGGGTGCGGGCCAGATTGTCCAGATCGACCTTGGCATAGGTCAAAGCCCGGCTGGGGTCGATGGAATGCGAGATCAGGAACATGGTTGACAACAGCACCAGCGCCAGCACCGGCAACAGCACCTTGAGCCACGCCACCAGGCGCGAATACGGGTTGTCATAGGTTGCCATGATGCCTTTCCGGCTGCCTGTCCTCTGCCATTACTTAGCACGACACCGGGCAAATCCAAGGCCGCCCCCGCGCCGCAAGCGGCACGCCGCCGAGCCTCAATGCGCGAAAATGTCGATCTCGGGCCAGCCGGCAAGATCCAGAAGCGCGCGATTGGGCAGGAAATCGAAACAGGCCTGGGCAAGCTCGGCCCGACCCTCGCGCACCAGGCGCGCATCCAGCACCTCGCGCAGCCGGTGCAGATACAGCACATCGGACGCGGCATAGGCAAGCTGCGCCTCGCTCAGCTCTTCGGCGCCCCAGTCGCTCATCTGCTGCAACTTGGAAATATCCACATCCAGAAGCTCGCTCAGCAGGTTTTTCAGCCCGTGCCGATCGGTATAGGTCCGCACCAGCTTCGAGGCGATCTTGGTGCAATAGACCGGCGCCGCCAGCACCCCGAAAGCATTGTACAGCGCCGCGATGTCAAACCGCCCGAAATGGAAAAGCTTGAGCACCTCCGGGTCGCGCAGCATCCGCTCAAGGTTCGGCGCCCGGTCCTGACCACGGGCAATCTGCACCAGATGCGCATCGCCATCGCCACCCGACATCTGCACGAGGCACAGCCGGTCACGCTGCGGGTTGAGCCCCATCGTCTCGCAATCAATCGCCACCACCGGACCCAGATCCAGCCCGTCCGGCAAATCGCCCTGATACAGGATATTGGCCATTTTCACCTCTTTTTCCTGCCCCCTGATACGCCCGCCCCTGAAAAGGATCAACGCAATTCCCTTTGGCAATTCGGAGAAGCTCATATAAAAGAAACATGATGTAATGATATGACGCAGCCGGCAAAAGACCGGCGCAGCAACAGGGAGAACGCGCATGCTGGATGGATGGAAAGAAACCATGCTGGAGGATCCGGGCTTTTACCTGGCCTGGGGCGGGCTGCTGATCGGCATTGTTTTCGGCTTTATCGTCTATCGGACGAATTTCTGCACCATGGGCTCGATCTCGGACATCAACGCCTTTGGCGACTGGCGCCGCTTCCGCTCGTGGCTGGTTGCCGGCGCTGTGGCGATGATCGGCGTCGCCTGGCTGGAGCGGGCCGGCATCGCCGACATGTCCATGACCATGTACACAACGCCCAATTTCATCTGGGGCTCCAACATCGCCGGCGGGCTGATCTTTGGCATCGGCATGGTGCTGGGCGGCGGTTGTGTGAGCAAGAACCTGGTGCGCGCGGGGGGCGGAGACCTGCGCGCCCTCATGGTCCTGATCGTGATCGGCATCACCGCCTTCATGACCATCGGCGGCCTGCTCGGCCCTTTTCGCATGGCCGTGTTCGGCCCGCTTTCCTCCGACCTGACCCAGGCCGGGCTTGAAAATCAGCGCCTCGGCCATATCCTTGCATCGGTTACCGGCATGGCGACCGACACCGCATCGCTGATCGCCGTTGTGGTGGTCGCCGGCGGCATCCTGATCTGGGCGCTGGCCGACAAGGGCTTTCGCACCTCTCCCAGCCACATGATCGCCGGCATCGGCATCGGCCTGTGCGTCATTGCCGGCTGGATGCTCACCGGGCTGACCTATGACGAATTTGCCGACAACCCGACGCTGATCTCGCTCACCTTCGCCCGCCCCACCGGAGACAGCCTCGACTACCTGATGCGCTTCACTGCCTTTTCCGGGCCGGGCTTCGGCGTCACCACCACCGGCGGCACCATCCTGGGCGCCTTTCTGGGCGCGATCAGCCAACGAAAATTTGCCTTTGCCAGCTTCAACGGTACCGCCGACACCATCCGCAACCTGATCGGCGCGGTGCTCATGGGGTTCGGCGGCGTGCTGGCGCTTGGCTGCACCGTGGGCCAGGGCCTGACCGGCTTTTCAACCCTCGCCATCGGCTCTGCCCTGACCCTGGCCTCGATCATTGCCGGCGGTTTTGCCGGCATGAAACTCATGGAGCGCCTCGCCTGAGCCTTCTTCTGTTCAAAAATATCCCGGGGGGCGTTGAAAACGCTTGGCGTTTTCAACGTGGGGGGCTGGCCCCCCCGACCAGCTTGCAGCCGGACCGCCCGTGCAAGCGGGCGAAACCTATTCCTCTTCGTCGTCGTCAGCCTCGCCAAGCAACGCCGCCACCTTCAGCGCCAACTGCTTGTAAAAGGCGGCATGCGGCCCCTCGGGCTCGGCCACGATCAGCGGCTTGCCCGCATCCGAATTTTCGCGGATCGCCATGTGCAGCGGCACCTTTCCCAGGAACATCACCCCCAGCCGCCGCGCATCTTCCTCGGCCCCGCCCGCGCCGAAAATATCGCTGGTCTCGCCACAATGCGGACAGACGAAAGAGGACATGTTCTCGACGATACCAAGAATGGGAACATCCACATCCTTGAACATTTTCAATCCCTTGCGCGCATCCACCAGGGCCAGATCCTGCGGCGTCGAAACGATCACCGCGCCGGAAAGCGGCGTCTGCTGCGCCATGGTAAGCTGCGCATCCCCCGTGCCCGGCGGCATGTCGAGGACCAGGAAATCAAGCTCGCCCCAATCGACCTCGCGGGTAAGCTGCATCAGCGCCGACACCACCATCGGCCCGCGCCAGATCACCGGTGCCTCCTCGTCCATGAGAAAGCCCATGGACATGACCTTCATGCCGTATTTCTCAACCGGCTGCACCCGGTCGTTCACGATCTCGGGCCGCTCGGTAATATCCAGAAGCCGCGGAATCGACGGCCCGTAAATATCCGCATCCAGAAGCCCCACCTTGAAGCCCAGCGCCCGCAGCGAGGCCGCCAGGTTGACCGAGGTGGTGGATTTCCCGACCCCGCCCTTGCCCGACGCCACCGCAACGATGTGCTTGATACCGGGGATCGCCGCCTGTTGCGGCCGCATGTCCGGCCCCGGCACGCCGGGGTTTTTCGGCGGCGCCTTGCGCGCCTTCTGGGCGGCATCCGCATCCGCTTGCGTGGGCGCGCGCACCTCGACCCCTTCGCCCCGCTCGGCGGTCAGGATCACCAGCAGGTTCTCGATGGTCTTGATGTTGCTCTTGAGGCATTTCTCCACATCTGCCTTGAGCTTGCCCAGATCCCCCATCGTATCGGGCGGCACGTTTATGGTGACCACCACCTTGTGCCCATTGATGGCAATATCCTTGGCCGAAACCAGACCGGCCTCGACGATATTGCCCTTGATGCCTTCCAGTTCCACATGCGCGAGATGCGCCAGAATGCGGGTTTTCATGTCCAGTCCCTTTCGGATCAGCGGCGCTCAGCCGCGCGAAGAATACATGCCGACCACGTGCTCGGCCTCGGCAAAGAACAGCCAGCGCGACGTGGCGACGCCAATGACGTGCGAGGCAACCGCAAGCAGGATCACCAGCGGACCCGCCGGCAGAAACAGCAGGAGCGCTGCCGGGATCGCCCCGATCAGCAGCGCCGAAATCACCCGCAGCTTCTGCGCATGCTTGCGGCCGATCATGTGCACCATCTCGTCCATCACGTAAGAGCGCGCGGTATGGCCCGATTCCAGCATCCGCACCGAACCGAACCTGCCCAGCCCGGTGGCCGTACCCTTGTTGGTGGTCAGGTTGGCGACCTTGGCATCGCCCATCATCCAGGCCGCGATCTGCAGGCCGGTCAGCACCAGGATAAGCCAGCCGGCAACCCGCGCCTCGCCCGCCAGAAGCGCCCCGCCGGCAATGGCGTAAAGCTCGAACAGAAGCGGGATCACCGGGATCATCCGCCAGCGCGGCACGGTCTTGAGCTGGGCATACATCATCGAGGTGGTAAACACCGTGATCAGCGCGAAAAGCGTGCCGATATTGCCCAGAAGCGGCCAGTGCCGGCCCAGAAAGATCAGCCCGATCGCATAGGGCGCAAAGGTCAGCAGCGTCAGCACCGCCATGATCCCCTCGCGGCTGAGCCACGACGTGCGCCATTGCGAAAAGGCATAGATCGCGTTCTTGCGATTGCCCAGGTGAAAGGTCGAGGCGATCAGCCCGCCGACGCTGAGCGCATAGGCCACGAAGAACCAGATGAAGGCGGGCAGGCCGGTCACATTGGGCGTGCCCAGCCCCAGCCACATGAACAGGCCGAAGCCCAGACCGCTGAGCGTGGTAAAGATGATGACGGAAGGTGCCGGATGCATCAGAGTTTCTCCAGAGCTTTGTCAAGCCAGCCAAGAAAGCCCTTGGCCTCGGTGGCGACGGGTTCGAGTTGCGGCGCGCCGTCACTGGCCATCCGGTCCTTGGGGCGCGGGGCCAGATAGGTGTTGACGGGCTTGGTGCCCTGCTCGGGCATCAGGTCAACGGTTTCGCGCGAGGCCACCAGTTGCGACACATCGCTGTCGGGGTCGCCCAGGTCGCCAAAGTGGCGCGCCCCGGCCGGGCAGGTGCGCACGCAGGCCGGCAGGCGGTCCTCTTCCGGCAGGTTTTCGTTATAGATCCGGTCAACGCACAGGGTGCATTTCTTCATCACACCGGCCACCAGGTCCAGCTCGCGCGCGCCATAGGGACAGGCCCAGGCACACAACCCGCAGCCGATGCAGCGGTCCTCGTTGACCAGAACGATCCCGTCCTCGGTGCGCTTGTAGCTTGCCCCGGTGGGGCAGACCGTGACGCAGGGCGCATCCTCGCAATGCAGGCACGAGCGCGGCATGTGCACGGTAAACGGCATGGCGCCATCATCCGGCGTGACCTCATAGCTGAACACCCGGTTCAGGAACGTGCCCTCGGGGTCGGCGCCATAGGCATCGACATCGGCAAGCGGCGCGCCATAATTTTGCGTGTTCCACCCCTTGCAGGCGGTAACACAACCATGACAGCCGACACAGGTATCAAGGTCGATGACCAGGCCCAGCTTCTTCTCGGTGGTTTTGGGGAGCGCCGTCATTTGATCTTCCTCGCCACGATTTTCGGACCCTTCCCGACCGGAGACTTGATCGGCGGGAATTGCGGTTGACTTTCCGGTGGCCTTGGCACCGCCTTTTCGATTTTCACCCGCAGGTCGAACCACGCCGCCTGTCCGGTGACCGGGTCCGAATTG
The DNA here is from genome assembly GCA_964585355.1 of uncultured Aliiroseovarius sp. Lineage (GTDB taxonomy): Bacteria > Pseudomonadota > Alphaproteobacteria > Rhodobacterales > Rhodobacteraceae > JAAEUB01. The sequence goes on along the minus strand of CAZPDV010000002.1, from coordinate 9,156 downwards.
GCCCAGCGCATGCCGTCGCCCTTGGGCGGCTGCAATTCATGGATGATGTGGTTGAGCAGGAAGCCCTCGCGGGCCTCGGGCGCGCCATCGTCCAGCGCCCAGGTGCCCTTGCGCTTGCCAATGGCATTCCAGGTCCAGACGGTCGAGCCATTGAGCCCCTTGTGCAGCGCCACCGGCACGGTGATCGAGCCATGCGCCGAGCTCACCACCGCATAATCGCCCTCTTCAAAGCCCTTGGCCTCCCAGATATCGCTGGGCAGATAGAGATAGTTCATCCCGGTGATCTGCCGCAGCCAGGCGTTCTGCGTCCCCCACGAATGGTACATGTGCATCGGCCGCTGGGTCAGGGCATGGATCGGAAATTCCTCCACGTCCACATTGCTGTCCTCGAACGGCTCGTACCACATCGGCAGCGGATCCATGGTCCGCCTGATGCGGTCGCGCAGATGCTCGGGCGGCTGGATCTCGCCAATCCCCTCGGCCGCCGCCTGGAACCTGCGCAGCGGCTCGGAATAAAGCGAAAACACATAGGGCGTGGGTTTGTCGAACAGGCCCCGATCTACTGCCCAGTCCTGATAGGCCTGGTTCCACGGCTTGTAGAACGCCGCCTCCTCGGGAATATGGTCGATCCAGAAACCGCCATTCTCGATATAACGCTTGAGCTGATCCGGGTTCGGCTCGCCACGCCCCTTGCCCTTGCCATCCTTGCCACGCCAGCCGGCCAGCGGGCCGACACCGGGCCGGCGCTCATGGTTGACCATGTAATCGGCATAATCCTTGTAGATCGCGTTGCCGTCAGCATCGACCATGCCCGGCAGGCCCAGCCGAACCCCCAGGTCGATCAGCACCGACTGAAACCCGCGCACGTTTCGGTCAGGCTCGACCACCGGCCAGCGGATCGCATCGGCCAGCCCGTCCGCCTCGCAAATCGGCCGGTCCAGCAGGGAAATGCAGTCATACCGCTCAAGATAGGTGGTGTCCGGCAGGATCAGGTCGGCATAGGCCACCATCTCGGAGGAATAGCTGTCGGCATAGATGATATGCGGGATCACATATTCGCCGTTCTCGTCCTTGTCGGTCAGCATCTCCATGGTCTTGGCGGTGTTCATGGTCGAATTCCACGCCATGTTGGCCATGAACATGAACAGCGTGTCGATCTTGTAGGGATCGCCGGCATGGGCGTTCGAGATCACCATGTGCATCAGGCCATGCGCCGAAAGCGGGTTCTCCCAGGTAAAGGCCTTGTCGATGCGCCTGGCGTTGCCGTCCTCGTCAAGCAACAGGTCCTCGGGCCCCTGCGGATAGCCCAGATGCGGACCATCCAGCGGCTTGCCGGGGGTAACGCCCGCATGCGGCTTGGGATGCGCCTCGGCCGGCTTGGGATAGGGCGGCTTGAAACGAAAGCCGCCGGGCACTTCGACGCTGCCCAGCATGATCTGCAACAGGTGCAGGGCGCGCGCGGTCTGAAACCCGTTCGAATGGGCGCTGATCCCGCGCATGGAGTGCATCGAGACCGGCCGCCCGATCATGCGATCGTGCTTTTGCCCCTTCCAGTCGGTCCAGGGCTGCTCGATCACGATCTCTTCTTCAAAGGCCACCCGCGCCATCTCGGCGGCCAGCGCCCGGATCCGATCGGCGCTGATCCCGCAGCGCTCGGCCACCGCGTCGGGCGAATATTCCTCGGACATGTACCGCTCGGCCATCAGTTGCAGCACCGGGCGGTGGCTGATCTTGCCCTGCTTGTAGCTGCCGGCAAGGTCGGGCATGACCCCCTTCTTGTCGAACGGTGCCAGCTTGCCGGTGGCGCGGTCGATCACCTGCGGCGTGCCGTTCTTGTCCCGCAGAAACAGCCCGCGCTCGTCGCTGTCCGGGTCTTCGTTGACGATAAAGCCGGCATTGGTATAGCGCGCCAGGTAATCCACGTCGATCTTGCCCGCGCGCATCAGCTCATGCACCAGCGCCAGGATCAAGAGCCCGTCGGTGCCCGGCGTGATGCCATACCATTCATCGGCAATCGCGTTATAGCCCGAGCGGATCGGGTTGATGCCGATCACCTTGGCGCCACGCGCCTTGATCTTGCCCAGACCCATCTTGATCGGGTTGCTGTCATGGTCCTCGGCCACGCCGAACAGGACGAAAAGTTTGGTGCGCTCCCAGTCGGGCTGCCCGAACTCCCAGAAGGCCCCGCCCATGGTGTAAATCCCGCCCGCGGCCATGTTGACCGAGCAGAACCCGCCATGCGCGGCATAATTGGGGGTGCCGTAATTCTGCGCCCACCAGCCGGTGAAAGATTGCGACTGATCCCGGCCGGTGAAAAAGGCCAGCTTCTTCGGGTCGCTCTCGCGGATCGGCTTGAGCCAGCCCACCGCCATCTCCAGCGCCTCGTCCCACGAAATTTCCTCGAACTCGCCCGAGCCGCGCGGCCCGACCCGCTTCATCGGATTGCGAAGGCGCGACGGCGCCAGGTGTTGCATGATCCCCGAAGAGCCCTTGCCGCAAAGCACACCCTGGTTGACCGGATGATCGCGGTTGCCCTCGATATAGACCACTTCGCCATGCTTGAAATGCACGTTGATGCCACAGCGGCAGGCGCACATGTAGCAGGTGGTCTTGCGAATCTCGTCCGATACCGGCGGAGAGGTATCGACCTGAAAATTTTCGGGTTTGGTCATGCGTCAGGCACCATTCGTTTCTGATGTGAAGGATGGGTCGGCCACGGTATCGGCCGTAATCCGGCTATGCGTCAGCGTCGCTGCATTTCGGGGGGCAGTAGAGACCGTACAGCGTTTCGATCAGCGCTTCGACTTCGTGCGAGGAAAGCGAGTAATAGACCGACTGCGCCTCGCGCCGCGCCTTGACCAGACGCTCGCCCCGCAGCTTGGCCAATTGCTGGCTGACGGTGGACTGGCCCAGCCCGGTGGCCTCCTGCAACTGGTGCACGGAATGCTCGCCTTCGCCCAGCTTGCACAGAATCAGCAGCCTTTTCTGATTCGAAAGCACCCGCAAAAGCTCGCTGGCTTTCTCTGCCGTCGCGCTCATTTCGTCATGTGTCATTTCCATATGATGGAAAACCCCCATGTTTTCAGCGTGTTCTTAGGCCCAGCGCGGCGCCCCGCAATGCTCAACCCGTCTTATCGAGTCTCTACTTGACGAGCCGCATTTTGTATTTAAAAATTGCAATAGTCAAATAAATGTCGGAATGAATGCAATGGGGAGGAAGAATCGTGCTCGATTCGTCAGATAATACTAAGAAAATGTCTATCATCGTCACCAAGGGTACGCTTGACTGGGCCTATCCCCCTTTCATTCTGGCCACCACCGCTGCGGCGATGGATGTGGACGTGACCATGTTCTTTACCTTTTACGGGCTGCAACTTCTGAAAAAGGATCTGGACCTCAAGATCTCGACCCTCGGCAATCCCAGCATGGAAATGCCGATGATGGGCATGCACATGAAGATGCCGAACCTGGTTTCGGTCATCCCCGGCGTTGACCGCATGGCCACCACCATGATGAAGAACCTGATCAAGAAAAAGGGCGTCGCCTCGATCCCGGATCTGCGCGAAGCAGCCGTGGAAAGCGACGTCAAGATGGTCGCCTGCCAGATGACGCTGGACCTGTTCGAGCTTGAACAGAAAGACCTGATCGACGACATCACCATCGGCGGCGCCGCCACCTATATGGAAGGCGCACTGGAAGCCGACATCAACCTCTATATCTAAACTCGACCAACAGAAGGTAAACACACATGGCCGATCAAGTACTCGACGCAAAAGGGCTGAACTGCCCGCTGCCCATCCTGAAAGCCAAGAAGGCCCTGAAAGGTCTTGAGGCCGGGCAGGTTCTCGAGGTTCTGTCCACCGACCCCGGCTCGGTCGCTGACTTTGCCGCGTTCTGCAACCAGACCGGCAATGAGTTGGTCAGCTCGGCCACCGAAGGCGACGTCTACAAGTGCGAGATCAAGAAAACCTGATCGTATCCAGGTTTCTCGCGACAAGCCCCGCCCCACCGGCGGGGCTTCTGCATTTCAGCTATGCCCCTGACTTGTGCCTGCGCACAAGGTCCACAAACCGCTCCACCCACGGCATCTGCCGCGAAGACCGCAAGTGAATGAACCCGGCCAGGGCATTGTGGACGATCACCCCGTCATGGGCGCCATCTATCCCGTGCCCCCGCGCCACGTTCCGGGCAAAGTGCAGGTCCGGCCCGGCATTTTCCAGCCGCGCATAGTGAAATTCATGCGCCTTGTGCAGCCCTGCCTGCCCCCAGGGATGCGCCGGACGATCTTCAAATGCGGCATAGCCCCGGCCCTGCGGCCGCGCATGCATCACCGCATCTGCCGGCACCACCCCGACCATCGCCCCCTCGCTGTCGCCAAAGCGCAGGCTGCGGGCCAGGTACATCAGCCCGCCACATTCGGCATAGGTGGGCAGGCCGGCCCTGATCCTGCGCGCAATCTCGGCACGCAGGGCGTCGTTGCCGGCAAGCGCCTCGATGAACATCTCGGGGAACCCCCCGCCAATAAACAGCCCGTCGATATCCGGCGGCAGGGCCGGGTCGGCAAGCGGGCTGAACGGCACCAGCTCGGCGCCAGCGGCCGCAAAGGCCTCGAGATCATCGGGATAGTAGAAGCCGAACGCCTGATCGCGGGCAATGGCAATGCGCAGGTCGGGCGCCGGGGCGGGGGCCGGGCGCCGCAGCGGCGCCAGGTCCGGCGCCTGCCCGCCCAGCCTTTCCAGCGCATCCAGATCGACCGAGCCCCCGACAATTTCGCCAATCCGGGCGATCATCGCCTCCAACGCACCGCTTTCTGCCGGCGTGGTCAGGCCCAGATGCCGCTCGCCAATTTCAAGCGCCCGGTTGCGATGCACCGCGCCGATCACCGGCAGGTCGGTAAATTCCTCGACCGCCGCGCGCAGTTTTGCCTCGTGCCGGGGGCCGCCAACCTTGTTCAGGATCACGCCGGCAATCTTCACCTGCGGATCGAACGCCTGATAACCCAGCAGCAGCGGCGCGATCCCGCGGGTCATGCCGTTGGTGTCGATCACCAGCACCACCGGCAGACCCAGAAGCCGGGCCAGCGCCGCGTTGGAATCGGACCCGTCCAGCGCCACCCCGTCGAACAACCCCTTGTTGGCCTCGACCAGGTTCAGCCCGCCGGATGCCCGCGACGCAAAGAAGCCGCGCAGCTCCTCCGCCTCCATGGTGTTGAAATCAAGGTTGTAACACGGCCGACCGGCAGCGGCGGACAGCCACATCGGGTCAATGTAATCCGGCCCCTTCTTGAAGGTGGCAAGCGCTGTGCCCTGCGCCGCAAAGGCCGCTGCCAGCCCGGTCGAAACCACGGTCTTGCCCGAGCTTTTATGCGCGGCCGAGATCAGGAAACGCGGCGCGCGCATCAGCTTGCCGCCGGAATGCGCGCCCTGTCGCGTGCCTCCCAGATTTCGCTGGCCCGTGCATCGGCCTCCTGCATGCTCGACACCCGCCCCATGGTCTTGAGCGCGATCGCCATGGAGCCGATCACCGCCGCTTCGCCATAGCTATCCGGCGCGCCCTCCCAGACCCGCACCAGCCGGGAAACATCCATTTCTTCATCCTTGGGCGCGTGACCCTCGATCAAGGTGGGCCATGTCTCGACCTCCGGCGCGTCCGAGCCGTGGCTGGTCCAGACCTGGGTGGGCTTGTTGGGCCGGCGCTCGGCCTCGCCGCCATCGCCGCGAAACACCGAAAAGCTCTCCATCCCCATGATCCGGGCGGCGCCGGCATGGATGTCCATGAAACCGCGGTGAAAGATTCCCACCACCACCGCGGGCGCGTCGAACGGGTTGAGCATGCGGGTGAAACTGTGCACCGGGCTGCGCAGGCCCAGAATGGGGCGCAGGTTGATCATGTCCTTGAGCGGCGGCGACAGCACCTCCAGCGGCATATAGGCAAAACCCGAATCCGCAACCTGCCCGGCCGCCTGGGCAAAACTGTCGGCGATCGGCACGCCAAGGGTTTCCAGCACCTCGCGGGTATAGATACGGCCCGGCGTATGGCCTTCGGTTCCGTGCATGACCACCCGGTAGCCGGCCCCGACCAGGGCAAGCGCGCTGAGCACATACCAGGGCAACTGCACCCGCTTGCCGGCATAGGATGACCAGTCGAGGTCCACCGCTGGCAGGTCGGCGGGCCGGTCAAAGGTGTCGCGCGTGCCCATGGCGAAGCCGGCGATTTCCTCGGGCGCTTCCTCCTTGAGCCGCAAGAGCATCAGAAAGGCGCCGACCTGCTCCGGCTCGGTCTCCCCGCGAAGCAGCATCCCCATCGCCTCGCGGCTTTCCTCAAGGGTAAGGTGGCGTTGCTTGGTCTTGCCCCGGCCCAGAATGGCCACGAAACGGGAAAACGGGTGTTGTGTCATGCGCGCCCTCGGATGTTATCCATCAGAGGGATAGTTTGCATCCGAAAGGTTGGTTGGCAAGACCCGCAGGATCGTGGCGCCCAGGCCCGCGGCCAGAAGCGCCAGCGCAACGCCGCCAAGGCCCAGCGCCAGTTCGACCAATGTCGGGCTGTAGCGGTTGATGATGCCTTCGTTGAATCCCTCAAGCACCTCATAGCCCGGAAAGATCTGCAGCGGATAGGCCTGCCCGCCAATGACGATCACGTAAATCTGGGCAAGCCCGCCAAGGATCACCAGCACACTGGCCCAGATCGTCGAGGCCCGCGACGGGCGCAGGAACACCAGCGCCATGGGCACCAGCCCGCCAAGCACCACCTCAACCAGCCAGAAAAGCGTGGTGTAGATGCCGCCTTCCAGCAGGATGAACCGCTCAAAGCCCCCATGCTCCTCAGCATAGATATTGGTCAGGTGCTGCACCGCGGTGAAATAGAGCACCACGCCGGCAAACACCCCCAGCAGGCTGCCCATACGCAGCATGATCTTGTTCCCCATGATCCGCCCGTCCAGCCGGAACAGCACCAGCGTCACCAGGATGAAAAGCGCCAACCCGAAGGCGAAGCTCATGGCAATGAACATCGGCCCCATGATCGCCGCATCGTAACCCGGGCGCGCCACCAGCCAGCCGAAGATCGAGCCGGTGCCGGTGGTCAGGATCAGCCGCCAGGTAAAGGCAGCGATGCCGGCGGTTTTCTGCGCCATCTTCGATGCGCCGGGCATCATCTGCACCACCAGATAGGCGCCGACAATGGCAAAAAATCCGTTATAGAGGATCATGTTCCAGGCAAAGATCGAGGTAAAATTATACCTGGTCATGGCCACGATCAGCCGGTCCGGCCGGCCAAGGTCAAGCACCAGAATAGCCAACCCACCCAGCAACACCGTGATCGACAACAGCGCCGAGAACCGCGCCATCGGCTTGTAGGCCTTCTTGTTGAACACCGACGAAATCGACGCCACGTTCAGCACGCCCGAGGCAGACACGATCAGGAAAATCGCGAACACATGCGGAAGACCCCAGACGATCTGGTTGTTCATGCCGGTGATGATGTGGCCGTGCTCCTCGATGGTCAGCACCGAAATCGCCGCCGCGCCGATGAAAGCCAGCAGGAAAAAGGCCGTGCCCCAGACAGCCGGGGTCAGCTTGATCGTGCGGTAAATCGTCCGTTCCATGTTCTTTCCCCGTCAGAGGTTCTGATAGCGTACGCCCGGATTGAGCTCGAGGTCGGCCCGCAGAGCGATCGAGGGATATTGCTCAAGCGCCTTCGAGATCGGGCTTTCCGGGTCTTTCAGATCGCCAAAAAGAATGGCCGAATGGCCGGCGGCCTCGCAGGCCTCGACACAGGCCGGGATGCGGCCCTTGTCCACCCGATGCACGCACAGGGTGCAGGATTCGACCGTGCCCATGCCGCGCGGCGCGTTCACGCTCTGGTCGGTCACCGGGCTGTGCACGAAGGAACGCGCCTTGAACGGACAGGCCATCATGCAGTAACGGCAACCGATGCAGATATGCTTGTCCACCAGGACAATACCATCGGCCCGCTGCATCGAGGCGCCGGTGGGGCAGACATCGACACAGGGCGGGCTTTCGCAATGCTGGCACATGACAGGCGCGCTGACCTGGCGGCCGGTATGCTTGTCCTTGAGCGTCACCTTGCGAATCCAGGCGCTTTCGGTCTCTGGCGTGCTCAGCTCGCCTCCATCATTGCCCCACTTGTTTTCGGTCTTGCACGCCGTCACGCAATCCGAACAATTGGCATCGCACTTGTTGGCATCTATCAGAAGCCCCCAGCGCTTGCCGGCATCCGCCGCCGCGGCATCGGCATCGGAACCGCCGAAGGTCATCAGCGTGACCCCCGGCGCCAGGGTCAGCGTGGCTACCGCTGCGCCGGATTTCAGAAGATCCCGACGGGTCAGTTCTGCACGATTGCTCATTGGCTTGCCTCCGCTTGGGCTGCTTGCGCGGCGCGCAACCGTTCCAGATAGGCCGCGATCGAGGATGGCTCGTCCGGCTTGGCCATGGCGCGATTGGCGACGTTGTCCGACGGGGTCGAGCGGTGGCACATGAAGCAATCCACCTTGACCGCGGCATAATCATGGCACACCCGGCAGAAATGCCGCGGGTCTTCGATGGTCACCGGCTCGCCGGCCTCATCCTTGACCGCGTGACAGTCAAAACAGGTGCCGATCGAGGCCTTGATATCGCGGTCGCCCTCGCGCAGCGTCAGGTCGCGGTCATGCAACAGCAGCGTCATGTGGTTTTCACGCCAGTAATCGTTGCCTTCGGGATGTGGCTCGCCGGTGGCCTTGGGAACGGCCGGGCCCAGGTCGCTCTCGGCCATACTTGGCGCGGCAAGCCCCACCAGGACCAGAATTGCCAGGATCAGCCGCATGTTTATTCCCCAAGACCCATCTTGATATAGCCGGTGGGGCAGACATCGGCGCAGATATGGCAACCGATGCAACGAGTATAATCGGTTTCCACATAACGCCCCACGGTGCGTTCGGACTTCTTGACCCGGTGCACGGCATCCTGCGGGCAGAAAATCACGCAATTGTCGCACTCGAAGCACATGCCGCAAGACATGCAGCGCTCGCCCTCCTTCTTCGCCTGCTCTTCGGTGAAGCCGATGATCCGCTCTTCGAAGTTGCCGATCACCGCATCGCCTTCGATATGCTTTTCGGCCCGGACCTCACGGGGCACATAATTGAAATGCCCCTTG
>CAZPDV010000001.1:23928-41160 GCA_964585355.1 uncultured Aliiroseovarius sp. | reverse complement strand
CGTCTCCCAGGGCTTCGACAGCGGCACCCTCGCCTGCGCCGGCAACTGCACCGCTCCTATCGCAAGCCGCTGATCCTGATGACCCCGAAATCGCTGCTGCGCCACAAGAAGGCGGTGTCCGGCCGCGACGATTTCACCACCGGCTCCTCGTTCCACCGGGTGCTGTGGGATGACGCGCAAAAGGGCAGTTCCGAGACCAGGCTGGTGGCGGATGACAAGATCCGGCGCGTGGTCCTGTGTTCGGGCAAGGTCTATTACGACCTGCTGGAGGCCCGCGATGCGGCCGGGATCGACGACATCTATCTCATGCGGATCGAGCAATATTACCCGTTCCCGGCCCTGTCCATGGTCAAGGAAATGGAGCGCTTCAAGAACGCCGAGGTGATCTGGTGCCAGGAGGAGCCCAAGAACCAGGGCGCCTGGAATTTCATCGAGCCCAATATCGAGTGGGTGCTGTCGCGGATCGGCGCGAAAAACACCCGGCCTGCCTATGCCGGCCGCCCGGCCAGCGCCTCGCCCGCCACCGGCCTGGCCAAATCCCACAAAGCCCAACAGGAAGCGCTGGTCAACCAGGCGCTCGCCATTGAAGGAAAAGAAGCATGACCACCGAAGTACATGTGCCCGCTTTGGGCGAAAGCGTCACCGAGGCAACCGTTGCCACGTGGTTCAAGAAACCGGGCGATCCGGTGGCGGTGGACGAGATGCTGTGCGAGCTCGAGACCGACAAGGTGACGGTCGAGGTGCCGTCCCCGGTGGCCGGAACCCTGAAGGAAATCGTCGCCGCTGAAGGGGCGACAGTGGGGGTGGGCGCGCTGCTTGCCACCCTGGAGGAAGGGGCAGCGGCGGAAACTGCCGCGCCCAAGGCAACCGCGCCAGCCGCCCCGGCCACCGCTGCGGCCAGCATCGACGTCACCGTGCCCGCGCTGGGCGAAAGCGTGACCGAGGCCACGGTGGGCACCTGGTACAAACAGGCAGGCGACAGCGTCGAGGCCGATGAAATGTTGTGCGAGCTTGAGACCGACAAGGTTTCGGTCGAAGTGCCGGCCCCGGCGGCGGGGGTGCTGCAGGAAATCCTTGCCCCCGAGGGCGCCACGGTTGCGCCCGGCGCGCGGCTGGCGGTAATCGCGGCCTCTGGCGCGGCGGCATCGGCAAGCGCGCCGGCGCCGGCGGTGCCCGCGGCCCCAGGGGCCGATATCAAGGATGCGCCTTCGGCTGAAAAGGCCATGGCGGAAGCCGGGCTCAGCCGCGATCAGGTTGCCGGAACCGGGCGCGACGGGCGCATCATGAAGCAGGACGTGCAGGCGGCGGTTGCGGCCCGCGCGGCCCCGGCGCCAGCGGCGGCAGAGCCTGCCCAGCCCGCCCCGAAACCTGCCCAGCCGGCGCCAGCACCAGCCGCCCCGGCCCGGCCGGCCGATCGCGAGGAGCGGGTCAAGATGACCCGCCTGCGTCAGACCATTGCCCGGCGCCTGAAGGAGGCGCAGAACACGGCCGCCATCCTGACCACCTATAACGAGGTGGACATGTCGGAGATCATGAATCTTCGCAATGAATACAAGGAGTTGTTCCTCAAGAAACATGGCGTCAAGCTGGGTTTCATGTCGTTTTTCGTCAAGGCCTGTGTTCATGCCCTGGGCGAGGTTCCCGATGTCAATGCCGAAATTTCGGGCGACGAGATCATTTACAAGCATTACGTCAATATGGGCGTGGCGGTGGGCACGCCGAACGGCCTTGTCGTGCCGGTGATCCGGGACGCCCAGGACATGAGCTTTCATGCGCTGGAACAGAAGATCGCCGAGCTGGGCAAGCGCGCCCGCGACGGCAAGCTGTCGATGGAGGACATGCAGGGCGGCACCTTCACCATCTCGAACGGCGGGGTGTACGGCTCGCTCATGTCCTCGCCGATCCTGAATCCGCCGCAATCGGGCATTCTTGGCATGCACAAGATCCAGGAGCGCCCGGTGGCCGAGGAGGGCGAGGTGGTGATCCGGCCGATGATGTATCTGGCGCTGTCCTATGACCACCGGATCGTTGACGGCAAGGGCGCGGTGACCTTCCTGGTGCGGGTGAAAGAGGCGCTTGAGGATCCGCGCCGCCTGCTGATGGATTTGTGAGCGGGCGCGGCCCGGTTCGGGCGACATGCAGGATTTTCCAAGGAGAACAACATGGCAGACTATGACGTGATCATCATCGGCGCCGGCCCCGGCGGCTATGTCGCCGCCATTCGCGCCGCGCAGCTGGGCCTGAAAACCGCCGTGGTCGAGGGGCGCGAGACCCTGGGCGGCACCTGCCTGAACGTGGGCTGCATCCCGTCAAAGGCGCTGCTGCATGCCAGCCACATGCTGCACGAAGCGCACCACAATTTCACCGCCATGGGCCTGATGGGCAAGGCGCCTTCGGTCAACTGGGCCAAGATGCTGGAATACAAGGATGCGGTGGTCGGGCAGAACACCAATGGCATCGAATTTTTGTTCAAGAAGAACAAGATAGACTGGCTCAAGGGCTGGGGCGTGATCCCGAAACCCGGCGTGGTCCGGGTCGATGAACAGAGCTATACCGCCCGCCACATCGTGATCGCCAGCGGCTCGGAACCGGCCAGCCTGCCCGGCGTCGAGGTGGACGAAACCCGCATCGTGACCTCGACCGGCGCCCTGTCCCTGCCCAAGGTGCCCAGGCGCCTGGCGGTGATCGGCGCCGGGGTGATCGGGCTCGAACTGGGTTCGGTCTATGCAAGGCTGGGCGCCGAGGTGACGGTGGTCGAATATCTCGACACCATCACGCCGGGCATGGATGCGGGGCTGGCCAAGGCGCTGCAGCGGGCGCTCAGGAAACAGGGGCTGAGCTTCGTGCTGGGCGCGGCGGTCAAGGGGGTCGAGGCGCTCAAGAGCAAGCTCAAGCTGAATTACGAACTCAAGAAGGACGGCTCGGCGCATGTGATCGAGGCCGATACGGTGCTGGTCGCCACCGGGCGGCGGCCGTTTCTGGGCGGACTTGCCCCCGAGGCGCTGGGCATCGAACTGACCGAGCGCGGCCAGATCGTGACCGATGCCCAGGGGCGCACCACGGCCGAGGGGATCTGGGCGATCGGCGATGTCACCGAAGGGCCGATGCTGGCCCACAAGGCCGAGGACGAAGGCATCATGGTGGCCGAAACCATTGCCGGCCAGCACGGGCATGTGAATTATTCGGTGATCCCGGCGGTGGTCTATACCAGCCCGGAAGTGGCCACGGTGGGCCAGAGCGAAGAGGCGCTCAAGGCCGAGGGGCGCGCCTACAAGGTGGGCAAGTTTTCCTTCATGGCCAATGCCCGCGCCAAGGCGGTCTTTCAGGGCGAGGGCTTTGTGAAAATCCTGTCGGACAAGGAAACCGACCGGATCCTGGGCGTGCATATCATCGGCCCGGCAGCGGGCGAGCTTGTTCACGAGGCTTGCGTTGCCATGGAGTTCGGCGCCTCGGCCGAAGATCTGGCCCGCACCTGCCATGCGCATCCGACCTTCTCGGAAGCGGTGCGCGAGGCGGCGCTTGCCTGCGGTGACGGGGCGATTCACGCCTGAAGGCGGCGGGGGCGTGCAAGGGGGGCGGCTCAGCCCCCTTTCAGCCGCTGCATGAGGTAGATCTCCTGCCCCTCGGCCAGCGGTTCGGTCAGCGAGGTGGCGATCACGCGACCATCGACCGAGACCGACACGCCCGCATCCAGCGCCGGCGCAAGGCCCGGCCAGTCGCGGCGCAGCGCAGCAAGCATCTGGCCGATATTTTCGGCCTCGACCGTCACCACCTCGGCGCCGCCAGTATGGGCGCGCAGGCCGGACCAGAGATGCACCTCAATCCTGGGTTTCATCCCGTGCTTCCAGCGCTTCGAGGATGCGCGACGGGCGCATGGGCAGGTCGTGCAGCCGCACCCCGGCCGCCGCCGAGACCGAGTTGGCAATCGCCGCCAGCGGCGGACAGATCGAGGTTTCGCCCACCCCGCGCACCCCATAGGGATGGCCGGGATTGGGCACTTCGACAATCACCGTGTCGATCATCGGCAGGTCCGAGGCAACCGGGATGCGATAGTCGAGAAAGCCCGGATTTTGCAGCCGCCCATCGGGGCCATAGATATATTCCTCGTTGAGCGCCCAGCCGATCCCCTGGGCGGCGCCGCCCTGGTACTGCCCCTCGACATAGGCCGGATGCACTGCCTTGCCGGCATCCTGGATCACGGTATAGCGCCTGATCGCGGTCTTGCCGGTTTCCGGGTCCACTTCGCTGTCAACGATATGGGTGGCGAAGCTGACCCCGGCACCTTCGGGGGTGGCCTCGTAATGGCCGGCGATGGGGCCGCCGGTGGCGCCCATCTCGGCGCAGATTTCCTTGATCGTCATCGGCGCGAATTCACCGGCATTGGCGCCGGCCGGCCAGGCGGCGCCGTCACGCCATTCCACCGCCTCTTCGTCGATACCCCATTTGGCGGCGGCGCGGGCACACATCTTGCGCTTGGCATCGCGGGCGGCCTTGATCACCGCCAGCCCCGAGGCATAGGTCACGCGTGAGCCATGGCTGATCTCGTTATATCCCAGCGAGGCCGTGTCGGCGATGGTCACCCGGATATCCTCATAGGGAATGCCCAGCTCTTCGGCCGCCATCATCGCCATCGAGGCGCGCGAGCCGCCGATATCCGGGGTGCCCACCGCAACCTGCACCGTGCCGTCCTCGCTCATCGCCATGGTGACCGAGGTTTCGCCGCCGTAATTGAACCAGAACCCGCAGGAGACCCCGCGCCCCCAGCCCTCGGGCAGGGGGGAGTTGTAATGCGGGTGCGCCCTGGCGGCTTCCAGCGTTTCGACCAGGCCGATGCGCTGATAGGTCGGGCCATAGCTGGCCTTGGTGCCCTCGCGCGCGGCGTTTTTCAGCCGCACCTCCAGCGGGTCGAGCCCAAGCTCCTTGCACATCTCGTCCACCACGCTTTCCACCGCAAAGGCGGCCATGGGCGAGCCGGGGGCGCGGTAGGCGGCCTGTTTCGGCCGGTTGGTCATCACGTCATAGCCGACCTGGTGCACGTTTTTCAGGTTATAGCAGGCAAAGGCGCACATGGCGGTAAATTCCATCGGCGCGCCGGGAAAGGCCCCGCCCTGCAGGCGGAAGGTGCCGCGGGCGGCGGTCATGGTGCCATCCCTTTTCATGCCGATCTTGATGTCCATGGAGGCCGAGGCCGTGGGGCCGGTGGCGCGGAAAACTTCCTCGCGGCTCATCACCAGCTTGACCGGGCGCCCCGCCTTGCGCGAGAGCGCCAGCGCCACCGGCTCGATGAAAATCGTGGTCTTGCCGCCAAAGCCGCCGCCGATTTCGCTGGCGGTCACCCGCAGCGCGCTGGTCTCGATCCCCAGCAGCGCGGCGCAGAGTTTCTGCACGTTCCAGTGCCCCTGCGTGGTGCACCACAGCGCCCCGCGCCCGTCCGGGCCGATATGGCCAAGGCAGGCATGCGGTTCGATATAGCCCTGATGCGTGGCCTCGGTGGTCAGGTGCTTTTCCATCACCAGATCGGCCTCGGCAAAGCCCGCCTCGACATCGCCATGGCCGCTTTCGTGATAGCGCACCACGTTGGGATGCATGCCGGCGGGCACGTTGGCCTCGGCAATGCCGGGGCGGATCACCGGGGCGTCGGGCTTCATGGCCTCGTCCACGTCGGTCACATGCGGCAGGATCTCGTATTCCACCTCGATCAGGGCCAGCGCATCGCGGGCGGTGAACTTGTCGGTGGCGGCGACGGCGGCCACCGCATGGCCGTCATAAAGCGCCTTTTCCCCGGCCATGATGTTTTCCAGGACGTTCCATTCCTCGCCTTCAAGCCCGGTGGCGAAGTCGGCGCGGGTGACCACCGCCTTGACCCCGTCAAGCGCCTCGGCCCGGCTGGTATCAATCCGCAGGATCCGGGCATGGGCATGCGGGCTGCGCAGGATCGCGGCGTGCAGCATGCCCGGCGCATGGACATCGGCGCCGAACAGGGCGCGGCCGGTCACCTTGTCTACCCCGTCGGGGCGGTCCGGCCGGGTGCCGATCACCCTGAAGGCGCCCTCGTGGTCGTATTCCTGGCCGTCATGGCCCTGGGTTACGTCAACCGAGTCATCAAGTGCCATTATGCTGCCCCCTGTTTTTCAGACCGCATTTCCGCCGCCGCGTCCTGAATGGCGCGAATGATCTTGTCATAGCCGGTACAGCGGCACAGATTGCCCGCCAGCCAGTAGCGGATCTGCTCCTCGCTGGGGTCGGGCTCGCGTTCAAGCAGCGCCTTGGCTGCCACCAGGATGCCCGGCGTGCAGATGCCGCATTGCAGCGCCGCATGTTCGATGAATTTACGTTGCAGCGGGTGCAACTCGCCGCCCCTGGCGATGCCCTCGACGGTGCCGATCTCGGCCCCCTCGGCCTCGGCGCCCAGCATCAGGCAGGCATTGACCGGCCGCCCGTTCAGGGTAATGGTGCAGGCGCCGCAATCGCCGGTGCCGCAGCCCTCCTTGGCGCCGGTCAGGCCCAGCCGGTCGCGCAGCACGTCCAGCATGGTTTCGCGCGGGTCGCAAAGATACTCGACCGGATCGCCGTTGATGCGGGTGGTGACGTGGATCTTGCTCATCTGTCTTCTCCTGCGCGTGCATAGGCCTCAAGCGCCACCCGGCGGGCCAGGACCCCGGCCACGTGGCGGCGGAATTTTGCGGTGCCGCGCTTGTCGTCGATCGGGGTGCAGGCGGCGGTGGCGGCGGCCGCCAGCGCCTCGAGCGCGGGCGCGTCGGCGGTGCTGCCGATCAGGGTCTCGGCGGCCTCGGGCACCAGCAGCGCCGTGGGCGCCACCGCGCCAAGCGCCACCCTGGCCTCGCAGATCACCTTGCCGTCGCGGCGCAGGTTGATGCCACAGCCGACCACGGCAATATCCATCTCGGTGCGCGGGATGAACCGTTGATAGGCGTCGCCGCCATGGGCCCCGCGCGGGGGCAGGTGCAGCGCGGTCACCACCTCGCCGGCGGCCAGCGCGGTGCGGCCGGGGCCGGTGGGAATGGCCTCGACCGGCATCCGCCGCGCGGCCCCGTCGGCGCCCAGCACGCTGACTTCGGCACCGGCGGCGATCAGCGCCGGCACGCTGTCGGCGGCGGGCGAGGCATTCATCAGGTTGCCCACCGGGGTCGCCCGCCCCTGCACCTGGGTCGAGCCGATCAGGTCGATCGCCTCGATCACGCCGGGCCAGTCGGCCTTGAGCGCCTCGTGTTCATTGAGCACCGCGCCGGGCACCGCCACGCCGATATTCCAGCCGCCATCGGGGGTGCGGGTGATGTCATGGACACCGGGGATATGCTTGAGGTCGATCAGCAGCTCCGGGGTGTTGCCGCCCGCGCGCATCTGCACCAGCACATCAGTGCCACCGGCCAGAAAGCGGCTTTTCCCCCCGGCGCTGGCGGCCAGGGAAGCGGCCTCGGAAAAGGTGGAAGGGGTGAGGTATTGCATGGCGTCTCCCGGCGCTTGGCAAAGATTCCTTGGTGCCGCAAACCTATGCCTTGTGCGGCTCTTGTCCATCCGGAAAGCGACATGCAGCCGGATATTTTCGGCCTATAGCGGTGTCGGGGTTATACCGGCCTGTTCCAGCCGGGTGCGCAGGGCGCGGGCCATTTCCACCGCTTCCGGGGTGTCGCCATGCAGGCAGATCGTGTCGATCCGCGCCGGGATCCGCTTGCCGCTCTCACAGATGATCGCGCCTTCCTCGAGCATGGCCAGGATGCGCTGGGCGGCGGCGTCGGCGTCATGCAGCACCGCGCCGGGCCTGGAGCGGTCCACGAGCGAGGCATCGTCCTCATAGGCGCGGTCGGCAAAGATTTCGCCGGCCCAGTTGGCGCCCAGTTCGCGCGCCACCGCCTCCATCGGGGTTGCGGCCAGCACCATCAGCACGATATCGGGGTCGAGCCTGAGCGCCGCCTCATAGGCCGCGCGGGCAAGCTCGGGCTGTTCGGTCGCCATGTTGGAGAGCGCGCCGTGCAGCTTGAAATGCCGCAGCTTGCCGCCCACCGCCCGCGCCATGGCCTGGGCCGCCCCCATCTGATAGGTCACCAGATTGGCCACCTCGGCCGGCGAAATGCGCATCCTCCGGCGGCCAAAGCCCTGCAGGTCGGGAAGGCCGGGATGCGCCCCGATGCCGACGCCGCGCGCCCGCGCCGCGCGCATGGTTTCGGCCATCACCTCCGGGTCGCCGGCGTGAAAACCGCAGGCGATATTGGCCGAGGTCACAACGTCCAGCAAGGCCGCGTCATCGCCCATTCGCCAGGGGCCGAAGCCCTCGCCCATGTCGCTGTTGAGGTCCACCTTGGTCTGCATCTCATGCCTCCTCGTCGCCCGCGACCACGCCGCTGATCAACTGGTAACTCAGAAGGTCGGCAATGTCATGGGGGTCGCGCAGCAACGGCTCGCGCCGGGCGGTCAGGGCGGGGAGCAGCGCGGCCTCGGGTTGCCAGAGCGCATCGGCCTGGTCGAGGTCGAGCATTTCAAAGCGCAGGGCGGCACCGGGCGGGGCCTGGGCGGCGCGCGGCAGGTCGGCGGCGATGATGCTGCCGATCCGGGCATAGCCGCCGGTGGTCTGACATTCGGCCAGCAGCATGTAGGGCACGCCGTCGCCGGTCATCTGCACGTCGCCGGGCAGCACCAGGTCCGAGGCCTGGCCGCTGATTTCGGCGGCAAAGGCGGCGCCGTCATGGTCAAGCCGCACCCCCTGCCGGTTGCCGCTGGGCGAGCGGGTGAAGGGGGTGGCGAGGAAGCGCTTGAGGGTTTCGCGGGAAAAAAGGCCGGTCTGCGGGCCGGGCATCAGCCGGATGGTGCCGCCCGAGAAACGGTCAGCCACCGGCAGGCGCATGGGCGGCAGGTCGGGCGCCGGGTCGGGCAGGAGCGGCAGGCGGTCGCCGGGGCGCAGCGGGCCGCCGATGCCCACCGCCAGATGCGCGGCCCGGCTGCCCAGCACCGGCTTTGTGCCGATCCCCCCCGCCGGGGTCAGGTAGCCGAACACGCCGCTGCGCGCCCCGCCGATCTCAAGCACCTGCCCGGCTTCGGCGCGGTGGCTGGCCTGCCAGGCAAGGCGCACGCCGTCCAGCGTCGCCCGCATCGGGGCGCCGGTCAGGGCAAAACGGGTGGGGGCGGCAAAGCGAAAGCGCCCGCCAAGGCCGGCCATTTCCAGCCCGGCCGCCACCTCCGGCAGGCCCAGCAGCGCCGCCGCTTCGAACAGTGCCAGCCGGTCGGCCGCCCCCCCCGCCGACAGGCCGGTGGCCATGTGAAAGGGCCGGCCCAGATCCTGCACGGTGACGCCGGGACCGGCGGCGAGGACTTCAAGCGCGCTCATGTCAGCAGCTCAAGCCGGGCGGTGTCGGCGGCGATGGCGCCGGATTGGAGGAGGGCGGCAAACTCGCCATGCGCGACCGGCTCGAACACCACCTCATCGCCGACCCGGAGCGGAAACGGCTCGGCCGCCTCCGGGCGAAACGGGCGGAACGCGCTCTGCCCCACATGGCGCCAGCCGGTGGCCGAGGGGTTGGCAAACAGCACCACCTGGCGGACGGCCACCACCAGCGCGCCGGCGGGCACCTGCGGGGTAAGGTCGGGCAGGCGGGCAAAATTCCAGTGCCCGGGCAGCAGGCCCAGATAGGGCTGCCCCGGTGCGAACCCGATCGCCAGCACCCTGAGGCGGGTGGCGGTCAGGTCCTGAAGGGCGCGCTGTTCCGAGATGCCGGCGGCCCTGGCGGCCTCGCCCAGTTGCGGGCCGAAATCGCCGCCAAATGCCGCCGGGATGATCCAGCGGCGGGTGGCGGGCGGCGGGGCCAGATGGCGCCAGTCGCGGCTGGCAAGCTGTTTCTCAAGCGCCTGTCTTACCTGGCCCCGGCTGGTTCGTGCCGGATCGAAACGCAGCATCACCGAGACCAGCGACGGCACGATTTCAGTGGTGCCGGGCGGCGTTTCCCGCGCCAGCATTTGTGCCAGCACCTGCGCCGCTGCATTGGCCTCGGGGTCTGGGGTCAGCGAAAACCGCACGATGAGCGCATCCGCGCCCAGAGGCAGCAGTTCTGGCGAGGGATGGGTGGCGTCGGGCATGGATACTGAGTTCCAGATGGGGGGAGGCGTGTCAACAGACTTGCCGGCCCGGCCTCGCCGCTTGCAAAAGCATATCAGGCCTTGATCCTGTGC
Source organism: uncultured Aliiroseovarius sp. (assembly GCA_964585355.1). Classification (GTDB taxonomy): domain Bacteria; phylum Pseudomonadota; class Alphaproteobacteria; order Rhodobacterales; family Rhodobacteraceae; genus JAAEUB01. Next base: position 30,981 of record CAZPDV010000001.1, on the reverse strand, counting down.
TGGCGCAGCCGGGGCTTGCGCGGTAAAGGGAATGGAACCGCAGCGCGCCGATCAGGCCGATCAGGCCGGCGCAACGCAACAAGGAAGCCCGATGAAAACACTCGCTCGCGTTGCCACGATCGTCTTTCTGCTCGATCAGATCTCGAAATGGCTGGTGGTGCGCGCCCTGGGGTTGCGCGAGGTGGGGGAAATCGACGTGGCCGCCCCTTACCTGACCTTTCGCATGGCATGGAATCGCGGCATCAATTTCGGCCTGCTGGGCAATGACGGCGATGCTACCCGCTGGATCCTGACCGGCATTGCCGTTGCGATTTCCGTCTGGGTGGTGCTTTGGGTCAGGCGCGCGCAGATGCCCCTTCCCGCGCGGATTTCCGCCGGCCTGCTGGTCGGCGGGGCGCTGGGCAATGCGTTCGACCGGGTGGTTTATGGCGCGGTCGCGGATTTTCTCAACATGTCCTGCTGCGGAGTCGAGAACCCGTTTTCCTTCAATATCGCCGATCTGGGCGTGTTTGCCGGGGCGATCGGGCTGGTGCTGTTTTCGGAAGGCAACAAGACCCCGTGACGCGCCGGAAAAGATGGGCTAAACACGAGGGGAACCGGGGTGAACGGAGGCAATCATGCAAGGCGCGCTAACCAGATTGGCGATTCTCGCGGTGGTGACGGCGACGCTGGGCGCATGTTCGGACAAGGCGCCGCAGTTGATGAATCTGCGCTCTGACGGGACCGGCCCGGACGAGTTTCGGATCCTGCCCACCAAACCCCTGCAACGGCCCGATAATTTCACCGATCTGCCGGTGCCGACGCCGGGTGGGAGCAACCTCACCGATCCCACGCCCTATGCCGATGCGGCCGAGGCGCTTGGCGGGTCGGGCGCGGCGGCCACTTCCTCGCCCCTGCGTGGCTCCGAGGCCGCGCTGGTCTCCTATGCCAGCCGCTATGGCGTCGCCGCGGATATCCGCCGCGCCCTGGCTGCCGAAGACCTGGAATGGCGCAGGAAGCATAACGGCCGGCTGCTGGAGCGGCTGTTCAAGGTGCCGGTCTATTTCAAGGCCTACAAGCCGATGGCGCTGGATCAATATGCCGAGCTAGAGCGGCTGCGCAAGCTGGGTGTCTGGACCCCTGCCGCCCCGCCCAAGGGCTATTGAGGCGGGCACGGGGCGGATCACATCCTCGGGATGGTGGCTTGCGCCATTGGTGGCGGCAAGGCAGAGTGCCGACACCGAACGCCGATACCAAACAAGGAGAGTTTCGATGCGCCTTCGCCGACGGCTCCGGGCTGTCATCCCGGTCTGGTTGATCTGGGTCACCGCGGCGGTTGCCGCCCCGGTCACGGATTTCCGGCTCGACAACGGCATGCAGGTGGTGGTGGTCGAAGATCACCGGGCGCCGGTGGTGGTGCACATGGTCTGGTACCGGGCCGGCGCCGCCGATGAGCCCTGGGGCAAATCCGGCATTGCGCATTTCTTCGAGCACCTGATGTTCAAGGCCACCGACAGCATGGCGGCGGGCGAGTTTTCCAAGGTGGTGGCGGCCAATGGCGGGGCCGACAATGCCTTTACCAGCCAGGATTACACCGCCTATTACCAGCGCATCGCCGCCGACCGGCTGGGCCTGATGATGCAGATGGAGGCCGACCGCATGCGCCACCTGCTGCTCACCCCCGAGGACATCGAGACCGAGCGTCAGGTGATCCTCGAGGAACGCGCCCAGCGCACCGACAACGACCCCCATGCCCTGGCCCGCGAGCAGATGAATGCCGCCATGTTCATGAACCACCCCTATGGCATCCCGGTGATCGGCTGGCGCCATGAGGTCGAGGCGCTGAGCCGCGAGGATGCGCTGGCCTTCTATCGCCGCTTTTATGCGCCCGACAACGCGGTTCTGGTGGTGGCTGGCGATGTGGAACCGCAAGCGGTGCTGGCGCTGGCGCAGAAATATTACGGCCCGCTTGCGCCGACCGGCGACCTTGGCGCGCGCCACCGCCCCAGCGAGCCCGTGCCGCTGGCGGCCCGGCGGGTGGTCTTTACCGACCCGCGGGTGGCCCAACCCTATCTGAGGCGCATGTACCTGGCGCCCGAGCGCAACCCCGGCGACCAGAAGGAGGCCGCCGCCCTGACCTATCTGGCCGAGATCCTGGGCGGCAACGGCGCCACCTCGGTGCTGGGCCGGGCGCTGCAATTCGACACGCAGAAGGCGGTCTATACCGGCGCCGGCTATTCCGGCACGTCGCTTGACCCGGATACGTTCGAGCTGGTGGTGGTGCCGGTGCCGGGCGTCAGCCTGCAAGAGGCCGAGGCGGCCATGGACCAGGTGCTGGCGCAATTCCTGCGCGACGGGGTCGATCCCGAACAGTTCGAGCGCATCAGGATGCAGATCCGCGCCGACGAGATCTATGCCCAGGACGATGTGCGCGAGATCGGCGAGCGCTATGGCCGGGGCCTGACCTCGGGCCTGACCATCGCCGATGTGCAGGCCTGGCCCGATGTGCTGCAACAGGTGACCCCGGAGGAGGTGCTGGCGGCGGCGCAAAGGCTGCTGGACCCGAAACGCTCGGTCACCGGCTGGATCATGCCGGAAGGCGAAAACGGGGAGGGCGGGCAATGAAGCGTCTGGCGGCCATACTGATAACCTTCACCCTGTGGCTTGTGCCCGCCCATGCCGAGATCGCGGTTCAGCAGGTCACCAGCCCCGGCGGCATCAAGGCCTGGCTGGTCGAGGAACATTCGATCCCCTTCATGGCGCTTGAAATCCGCTTCAAGGGCGGCGCGTCGCTCGAGGCGCCGGGCAAGCGGGGGGCGATCAACCTGATGACCGGCCTGCTGGAAGAGGGGGCGGGCGACATGGATGCGCGCGCCTTTGCCGAGGCCACCGAGAGCCTGGCGGCCAGCTATGGCTTTCGCGCCAGCGACGACACGATCAGCATCTCGGCGCAGTTCCTGACCGAAAACCGGGCCGAGGCGGTGGAGCTTCTGCGCCTTGCCCTGACCGAGCCGCGCTTTGACCCGGACGCCATCGAGCGGGTGCGGGCGCAGGTCCTGGCGCATCTGCGTTCGCGCGCCACCGACCCCGAGGCCATCGTCGGCCAGACCTTCGATGCGCTGGCCTTTCCCGACCATCCCTATGGCGCCTATTACGGTGGCACGCTGGAAAGCGTGGCGGCGCTGACCCGCGATGATATCGTCGATGCCCATGCCCGCAGCCTGTCGCTCGACCGGGTGTATGTGGCGGCGGTGGGCGATATCCGGCCCTATGAGCTGGGCGCGCTGCTGGACGAGCTTCTGGGCGGTCTGCCCTGGCAGGGCGCGCCGCGGCCGCCGCATGTGGATTTTGCCGCCGGGCCGGGGGTGACGGTGGTTCCGTTCGACACACCGCAATCGGTGGTGCAGTTCGGCCACAAGGGCATCCGGCGCGACGATCCCGATTACATCCCGGCCTATATCCTCAACACCATCCTGGGCGGCGGCAATTTCAATGCCCGGCTGATGGACGAGCTGCGCGAGAAACGCGGCCTGACCTATGGCGTGCGCACGCATCTGTTGCCGATGTTCTTTGGCGAGGCGATCGTCGGGTCGTTCTCAAGCTCGAACGACAAGGTGGCCGAGGCCATCGACCTGACCCGCAAGGAATGGCAGCGCATCGCCCGCGACGGGGTGACCGCCGAAGAGCTGGCCGATGCCAAGCGCTATCTGACCGGGGCCTATCCGCTGCGCTTTGACGGCAATGCGCCGATCGCCCGGATATTGGTGGGCATGCAGATGATCGGCCTGCCACCGGATTACATCCGCACCCGCAACGCCCAGGTCGAGGCGGTGACGCTTGAGCAAATCAACCGCGTGGCCGCCCGCATTTTTCTGCCTGATGCGCTGCGTTTCGTGGTGGTGGGACAGCCGGTCGGGGTGGAAAGCACCGATTGAGGCGGGGCCGGGCGCCTGCCCGCTTTTTCATGGGCGAATCGCCCCGCGCCTGCTAGACCTAGCGGTATGTCTGCACCCAACCCCAATATGCACCCGGTCCGCCCGGTGATTCGCCAGCTTGACGATGCCGCGATCAACCGTATCGCGGCCGGCGAGGTGGTGGAAAGGCCGGCCTCGGCGGTCAAGGAACTGGTGGAAAATGCGCTCGATGCCGGGGCCCGGCGGATCGAGGTGGCCTATGCCGATGGCGGCAAGACCCTGATCCGCGTTACCGATGACGGCTGCGGCATGGCGCCCGACGACCTGCCGCTGGCCATGAGCCGGCATGCGACCTCCAAGATCGACGGCGCCGACCTGCTTGACATCCACACCTTCGGCTTTCGCGGCGAGGCGCTGCCGTCGCTGGGCGCGGTGGGCAGCCTGACCATTGCCTCGCGTGCCGAAGGGCATGAGGGGGCGCGGCTGACGGTGGATGGCGGCAAGATGGGCCAGGTGATGCCGGCGGCGCTGAACCGTGGCACCCAGGTGGAACTGCGCGGCCTGTTTCAGGCCACCCCGGCGCGGCTGAAATTCCTGCGCTCCGACCGGGCCGAGGCCCGCGCCATTGCCGACGTGGTGCGCCGGCTGGCCATGGCCGAGCCGCAGGTGGGCTTTACCCTGCGCGATGTTTCCGGCGGCGGCCCCGGCCGGGCGATCCTGCAGCTTGAGCCGGAACCCGGCGACATGTTCGGGGCGCTGTCCGGCCGCCTGGCCCGGATCATGGGCCGCGATTTTACCGAAAACGCCCTGCGCATCGACACCAGCCGCGAGGGGCTGCGCCTTGCCGGCTTTGCCGCCCTGCCCACCTATTCGCGCGGGGCGGCGGTGGCGCAGTTCCTGTTCGTCAATGGCCGTCCGGTGCGCGACAAGCTGCTGACCGGCGCGCTCAGGGCCGCCTATTTCGACTTTCTCAGCCGCGATCGGCACCCGGCGGCGGTGCTGTTCATCTCGTGCGACCCGCATCTGGTGGATGTGAACGTGCACCCGGCCAAGTCCGAGGTCCGCTTTCGCGAGCCGGGGCTGGCGCGCGGGCTGATCGTTTCGGGCCTGCGCCATGCCCTGGCCGAGGCCGGGCACCGGGCCTCGACCACCGTGGCGGCGGGCGTGCTGGGCGCCATGCGCCCCGAGCAGAACACCCTGGCGCAAAGCTATCAGATGCAGCGCCCGGCACAGCCGATAGCGCCGGGCTTTGCCGATGTGGCGCAGCCATCGGCGCGGTTCGAACCGGCGCCCGATCCCGTCTCTAATCCCGCCCCCGGCCCGGATGCGCCGCCCGCGGCCGAACACCTGCCGCTGGGCGCGGCGCGGGCGCAACTGCACGAAAACTATATCATCGCCCAGACCGAAACCGGCATGGTCATCGTCGATCAGCACGCGGCGCATGAGCGGCTGGTCTATGAGCGGCTCAAGCGGCAGATGGCGGAAAATGGCGTTGCCGCGCAGGCGCTGCTGATCCCCGAAATCGTCGAACTGGGGCCGCAGGATGCCGCCCGGCTCATGGAAATCGCGCCCGATCTTGCCCGGCTTGGCCTCACGCTTGAGCCGTTCGGCCCCGGCGCCATCGCGGTGCGTGAAACCCCGGCCATTCTCGGCCCGGTCAACGCCGCGGCCATGCTGGGCGATATTCTGGACGAACTGGCCGACCAGGGCGAAAGCCTGAACCTCGCCGCCCGGATCGAGGCGGTGCTGTCGCGCATGGCCTGTCATGGCTCGGTGCGCTCGGGCCGGCGGATGACGGCCGAGGAGATGAACGCGCTTCTGCGCGAGATGGAGGCAACCCCGCATTCGGGTCAGTGCAACCACGGCCGGCCCACCTATGTGGAGCTGAAACTTGCCGATATCGAACGGCTGTTCGGGCGCAGATGATCAGCATTGGCGGACAGGAATACGCGCTGAGCGACCCGCTGGTGCTGGCGCTTCTGGGGGGCGCGGCGCTGGCCCTGCTGGTGCTGGTGATGCTGGTGGTCAGTATCCGCCGGGCCGGGCGCTCGGCCGCGCTGGCCGAGGAACTGGCCCGCCAGATGGGCGGTATCGGCCAGGCGGTGCAGGTGCTGGGCCAGGGGCAGGATCAGCTTTCCGGCAGCCTGCGCACGGTGTCGGACGCCCAGGCCAATGCCCAGACCCAGGTGATCGGCGCCATGGAGGCGCGCCTGTCGCAGGTGCAGCGCGAAATGCAGGACCGGCTGCACGACAATGCCGCGCGCACCGCCAGGGCGCTGGCCGACATGCAGGCGCGCGTGAACGAAAGCCTTGCCGGTTCGACCGTCAAGACCACCGAGAGCCTGACCCGGTTGCAGGAGCGGCTGGCGGCAATCGACCGGGCCCAGTCGAATATCGAAAAGCTCTCGGGCGATGTGCTGAGCCTGCAGGACATCCTGTCCAACAAGCAGACCCGCGGCGCCTTTGGCGAAATTCAGCTCCACGACATCGTTTCCAAGGCCCTGCCGGCGGACAGCTACACGATGCAGGCGACGCTCTCCAACAACAAGCGTGCCGATTGCCTGATCCACCTGCCCAACCCGCCGGGGCCGATCGTGATCGACAGCAAGTTTCCGCTGGAGGCCTACGAGGCGCTGCGCCGGGCCGGCAGCGAGCGCGAAACCGTCGAAGCCGCGCGTGCCATGCGCGCCTCGGTGCGCAGCCATATCCAGGCGATCAGCGACAAGTACATCATCGAGGGCGAGACCGCCGACGGCGCGCTCATGTTCCTGCCCAGCGAGGCGGTCTATGCCGAACTGCACGCCAACTTTCCCGAACTGGTGCGCGAGGGCTTTGCCGCCCGGGTCTGGATCGTCTCGCCCACCACCTGCATGGCCACGCTCAACACCATGCGCGCCATCCTGAAAGACGCGCGCATGCGCGAACAGGCGGGCGCGATCCGCAAGGAACTGGCGCTGCTCGATGCCGATGTGGAGCGCCTGGGCAACCGGGTCGCAAACCTCGACCGCCACTTTCACCAGGCGGCCAAGGATATTACCGAAATCAAGATCTCTGCCGAAAAGGCCGGCAACCGCGCCAAGCGGCTTGAGGCTTTCGACTTTGCCGAAGTCGAGGACAAGGCCGGCGCCGACATGGTGCCGCTGGTCAAGCCCGAGGGGGA
>CAZPDV010000001.1:0-23828 GCA_964585355.1 uncultured Aliiroseovarius sp. | reverse complement strand
GGCCCGGTTTCCCACGGCAAAAACTTTAAGCTTGAAATAAATCCCGTCCGGTCCGATCATGTGCCGAGAATCGATCAGGGGAGGCGGTGGCATGCGCATTCTGTGTCTGGGCGGCGGGCCGGCGGGGCTCTATTTCGCGATTTCCATGAAATTGCGCGACCCGTCCCATGAAATCACCGTGCTTGAGCAGAACCGGGCCAACGATACGTTCGGCTGGGGGGTGGTGCTTTCCGACGAGGCGCTGGAGCGGATGCAGGAAAACGATCCGAAAAGCACCGATGCCATCCGCGACCACTTTATTTATTGGGACGATATCGCGGTCGAGCACAAGGGCCGGCGCACGGTTTCCACCGGGCACGGTTTTGCCGGGATCGGGCGCCGCCAGATGCTGATCCTGCTGCAGCAGCGCGCCCGCGAGCTGGGCGTGGAGATGCGGTTCGAGACCCGTTTCGACAGCGCCGAAAGCTATCGCAGGGATTATGACCTGGTGGTGGGGGCGGATGGGATCAACTCGGTGGTGCGGCGCGAATACGAGGCCGTGTTCCGGCCCGATATCGACACCCGCCTGTGCAAGTTCATCTGGCTGGGCACGCATCAGAAATTCAACGATGCCTTCACCTTCATCTTTGAAGAAACCGAACATGGCTGGATGTGGGCGCATGTCTATCAGTTCGACGCCGACACCGCGACCTTCATTGTCGAGTGCAGCCAGGCGACCTGGGATGCCTGGGGGTTTGCGGACATGTCCAAGGCCGAAATCATCGAGACCTGCCGCCAGATATTTGCCGATCACCTGGGCGGGCATGCGCTGATGTCGAATGCCGACCACCTGCGCGGCTCGGCGGTGTGGATGAACTTCCCGCGGGTGATCTGCGAGCAATGGCACCATGAAAACGTGGTGCTGATGGGCGATGCGGCGGCGACCGGGCATTTCTCGATCGGCTCGGGCTCGCGCCTGGCTTTTGACAGCGCCATTGCGCTGGCCGATTACCTGCATAGCGAGCCGACCATGGAAGCGGCGTTCGAGCGGTATCAGGAAGAGCGCCGCCTTGAGGTGCTGCGCCTGCAATCGGCGGCGCGCAACTCTCTGGAATGGTTCGAGAATGTCGAGCGTTACCTGGATCTTGACCCGGTGCAGTTCACGTATTCCCTGCTGACGCGCAGCCAGCGGATCAGCCATGAAAACCTGCGCGCGCGCGATCCGGCCTGGCTTGAGCAGGCCGAGCGCTGGTTCCAGATGCAGGCGGGCCTGCCGGCCGATGCGCCGGTGCGCGCACCGATGTTCGCGCCCTACCGGATGCGCGGGATGACGCTGCGCAACCGCATCGTGGTTTCGCCCATGGCGCAATACAAGGCGGTCGATGGCTGCCCCACCGACTGGCACCTGGTGCATTATGGCGAGCGGGCCAAGGGCGGCGCCGGGCTGGTCTTTACCGAGATGACCTGTGTCAGCCCCGAGGGCCGGATCACGCCGGGCTGCCCCGGCCTCTATGCCCCCGAGCACGAGGCCGCGTGGAAGCGGCTGACCGATTTCGTGCATGACCAGACCGATGCGAAGATCTGCTGTCAGATCGGCCATTCCGGGCGCAAGGGCTCGACCCGGCTGGGCTGGGAGGGCATGGACATGCCGCTTGAGGCGGGCAACTGGGAGCTGCTCTCGGCCTCGCCGATCCCGTGGTCGGACACCAACGCCGTGCCCAGGGAAATGACCCGCGCCGACATGGACAGGGTTCTGGCAGAGTTCGTCGAGTCGGCGAAAATGGCCGAGCGCGCCGGGTTTGACATGATCGAACTGCATGCCGCGCATGGCTATCTGCTCTCGTCCTTCATCACGCCGGTGTCCAACATACGGACCGATGAATATGGCGGCAGCCTGGAGAACCGCCTGCGCTGGCCGCTGGAAGTGTTCCGGGCCATGCGGGCGGTGTGGCCCGAGGACAAGCCCATGAGCGTGCGCATCTCGGCCAATGACTGGGTGGGCGATGCCGGGGTCACGCCCGAGCAGGCGGTGGAGATCGCCCGCGCCTTTCGGGCCGCCGGGGCCGACCTGATCGACGTTTCCGCCGGCCAGACCACGCCGGAGGCGCGCCCGGTTTACGGGCGCATGTTCCAGACCCCGTTTTCCGACCGGATCCGCCTGCAGGCGGGCATTCCCACCATGGCGGTGGGCAATATCTATGAGGCCGACCACGCCAATTCGATCCTGATGGCGGGGCGGGCCGATCTGGTGGCGGTGGGCCGGCCGCATCTGGCCGACCCGTACTGGACCCTGCATCAGGGCGCCATGATCGGCGACCGGTTGGGGGACTGGCCGCTTCCCTATCTGGCCGGGCGGGATCAGCTTTGGCGGCTGGCCGACCGCGAAGCTGAAATGATAAGGGTATAGGATGGCGGTTCAGGGCAGACATGTGGTGATTTCCGGCGGCGGCTCGGGCGTGGGGGCGGCGCTGGCGCGGGCCATGGCCGATGCCGGGGCGCGGGTGACGATCCTGGGCCGCCGGGCCGAGCCGCTGGAGGCGGTGGGGCGCGAGACCGGCGCGCAGGCCCTGCGCTGTGATGTGACCGATGCCGGGGCAGTGCAGGCGGCGCTGGCTACCGCGCGCGAGGCGCACGGCCCGGTCTTTGCCGCCATCGCCAATGCGGGCGCGGCACGCAGCGCGCCGTTTCGCGCCATGACCGGGGCCGACCTCGAGGCCATGCTGGCAGTCAATCTGGGCGGCACCGTCAACCTGTGGCAGGCGGCGCTGCCGGACATGCAGGAAGAGGGGCGGCTGATTGCCATTGCCTCGACCGCCGGGCTCAAGGGCTATCCCTATGTGGCCGGTTATGTGGCGGCCAAGCATGCGGTGGTGGGGCTGGTCCGGGCGCTTGCGGCCGAGCTTGCCGCCAGCCCGGTCACGGTCAATGCCATCTGCCCGGGCTTTGTCGAGACGCCGATGCTGGCCCATTCGGTGGCCAATATCATGGACAAGACCGGCATGGACGAAGCCGCCGCCCGCGCCGCGCTCATGGCCTCGAACCCGCAGAAGCGCTTTATCGAGACCGACGAAATTGCCGAGGCGGCGCTGTGGCTGATGCGCCGGGGCGCGCGTTCGGTCACCGGCCATGCCCTGCCGATCAGTGGAGGAGAGATATGACTGACCCGACCCCCCAGGAGCCGGTTTCCAAGGCGCGGTTGCGCCTGTGGCTGCGCTTGTTGAAATCGACCCGCCGGATCGAGGCCGAGCTGCGCGAGCGGCTGCGGCGGGAATTTGCCTCGACCCTGCCGCGGTTCGACGTGATGTCGGCGCTGGAGCGCCATGGCGACGGGCTCAAGATGAGCGCCTTGTCGGATGCGCTGATGGTCTCGAACGGCAATGTCACCGGCATCGTCGATTGGCTGGTCCGTCACGGGTTGGTGGAGCGGGTGCGACAGCCGGGCGACAAGCGGGTGTCGCTGGTGCGGCTGACCGAAAAGGGGCGAGAGGAATTTGCCCGCCAGGCGACGGCGCATGAGGCATGGGTGAGCGCCCTGCTGGCCGGGTTTGACGGGGACGAGGCAGAGCGGCTGAATACCTGCCTGGAACGCGCCGCGCGCGGCATGGAGGAGACGCCATGACCCGGCATTTCCTGTGCGAGGTCGAGGGGCGCATCGCCACCCTGCGCCTGGACCGGCCCGAGCGCAAGAACCCCCTGACATTTGAAAGCTATGCCGAACTGCGCGACTGGTTCCGGGCGCTGCCCTATCGCGAGGATGTGGATGTGGTGGTGTTTGCCCCGAATGGCGGCAATTTTTCTTCGGGGGGCGATGTGCACGACATCATCGCGCCGCTGACCCGCATGAACATGAAGGAGCTTCTGGCCTTTACCCGCATGACCGGCGACCTGGTCAAGGCGATGCTGAATTGCGGCCGGCCGGTGATTGCCGCGGTGGATGGGGTTTGTGTGGGGGCCGGCGCGATCATCGCCATGGCCGCCGACATGCGCCTGGCCACGCCCGAGGCAAAAACCGCGTTTCTGTTTACCCGGGTGGGGCTGGCGGGTTGCGACATGGGGGCGTGTGCGATCCTGCCGCGGATCATCGGTCAGGGCCGCGCCGCCGAGCTGCTTTATACCGGCCGGGTGATGCGTGCCGAGGAGGGCGCGGCCTGGGGGTTCTATAACCGCCTGGTGGAGGCGGACGCGCTGGAGGACGCCGCGCGCGCCCTGGCCGAAAGCCTGCGCGACGGGCCGAACTTTGCCCATATGATGACCAAGACCATGCTGGCGCAGGAATGGTCGATGTCGCTTGAACAGGCGATCGAGGCCGAGGCCCAGGCCCAGGCGATCTGCATGCAGACCGCGGATTTTGAGCGCGCATACAAGGCGTTCGTCGCGAAGGAACGCCCGGTGTTCGAAGGGGATTGAGGGTGGAGGCGGGGGCCAGCCCCCGCGCCCCCGGAGTATTTGAAGAAAGATGAAAGGGAGGGCGATGGATCGCTCGTATCTGGATTGGCCGTTTTTTTCGCAGGCGCATCGGGGGCGCGCCGAGCGGCTTGACGCCTGGGCCCGGACGCATCTGGCGGCGGTGGATCATGGCGATACCGATGCCACCTGTCGGGGGCTGGTGGCGGCATTGGGCGAGGCGGGCTGGCTGGAGGCGACCGGTGCCGACGAAGGCGAGCGGTTGGAGGTGCGCGCCCTTTGTCTGAGCCGCGAGATATTGGCGCGCCATGATGCGCTGGCGGATTTTGCCTTTGCCATGCAGGGGCTTGGCATGGGGGCGGTGTCGCTGTTCGGGTCGCAGGCGCAGCGGGCCGAGTGGTTGCCCTTGACGCGGGCGGGGCGGGCGATTGCCGGCTTTGCGTTGACCGAGCCGGGCTCGGGCTCGGACGTGGCGGCCAGCACCATGCGGGCCACCCGCGACGGGGCGGGCTGGGTTCTGAATGGCGAAAAGACCTGGATTTCAAATGGCGGCATTGCCGATGTCTATACGGTTTTTGCCCGCAGTGGCGAGGCGCCGGGGGCGCGCGGCCTGTCGTGTTTCCTGGTGCCGGCGGACACGCCCGGCCTGAAGGTGGCCGAGCGGCTTGAGACCATTGCGCCGCATCCGCTGGCGCGGCTGGTTTTCGATGATTGCCGGGTGCCGGAAAGCGCGCTGATCGGGGCGCCGGGGGCGGGGTTCAAGGTGGCGATGTCGGTGCTGGACGTGTTCCGCCCCAGCGTTGCCGCGGCGGCTTTGGGGATGGCGCGCCGGGCGCTGGACCTGGCCCTGACCCGGGTGCAGACCCGCCAGGTCGAGGGCGCGCCCCTGTTTGAAAAGCAGATGGTGCAGGGGCATATCGCCGACATGGCGCTGTCGGTGGATGCGGCGGCGTTGCTGGTATATCGGGCGGCCTGGGCCAAGGACACGGGCGCGCCGCGCATCACCCGCGAGGCGGCCATGGCCAAGCTGTTTTCGACCGAGCAGGCGCAGAAGGTGATCGACAGCGCGGTGCAGTTGCATGGTGGCGACGGGGTGAAAAGCGGCGCGGCGGTGGAGCGGCTTTACCGCGAGATCCGCGCCCTGCGGATTTACGAAGGGGCAAGCGATGTGCAGCGGGTGATCATCGCCCGGCAGGCGCTTGCCGAGCATCAGGGAGGATAGCAATGTTGGGACCGAGTGCGCATGAGGATACCTTTGCCCGCGACAACCTGCCGCCGCCGGACCAATGGCCGGACTTCCTGCTGGAGGGGTTCGACTATCCCGAGCGGCTCAATGTGGGGCATGAGCTGACCGATGCCATGGTGGCCAGGGGGTTTGGCGACCGCACCGCCCTGATCGGCAATGGCCGCCGGCGCACCTACAAGGAGCTTGCCGACTGGACCAACCGGCTGGCGCATGTGCTGGTCGAGGATCTGGGCGTGCGGCCGGGCAACCGGGTGCTGATCCGCAGCGCCAACAACCCGGCCATGGTTGCCTGCTGGCTGGCCGCGACCAAGGCCGGCGCGGTGGTGGTCAACACCATGCCGATGCTGCGCGCCGGAGAGCTTGCCCGGATCATCGACAAGGCGCAGGTTTCGCTTGCCCTGTGCGACACCCGCCTGCTGGAGGAGCTCGAGGCGGTGGAAAGCCCGCATTTGCAGCGCATCGTCGGCTTTGACGGCACCATGAACCATGATGCCGAACTGGACCGGCTGGCGCTGGAAAAGCCGGTGACGTTTGAGGCCGTGCCCACCGGGCGCGATGACGTGGCGCTTCTGGGCTTCACCTCGGGTTCGACCGGCACGCCCAAGGCGACCATGCATTTTCACCGCGACCTGCTGATCATCGCGGACGGCTATGCGCGCGAGGTGCTGGGGGTAACGCCCGACGACGTGTTCGTGGGCTCGCCACCGCTGGCCTTTACCTTTGGGCTGGGGGGGCTCGCGATCTTTCCGTTGCGGTTCGGGGCGGCGGCGACGCTGCTGGAGCAGGCCACGCCGCCCAACATGATCGAGATCATCGAGAAATACCGCGCCACCGTCTGCTTTACCGCCCCCACCGCTTACCGCGCCATGCTGCGCGCCATGGACGAGGGTGCCGACCTGTCGAGCCTGCGCGCCGCGGTTTCCGCCGGCGAGACCCTGCCGGCGCCGGTCTATGACGAATGGATGGAAAAGACCGGCAAGCCGATGCTGGACGGGATCGGCGCCACCGAGATGCTGCATATCTTCATCTCGAACCGGTTCGACGACCACCGCCCCGCCTGTACCGGGCGGCCGGTGAGCGGGTATGAAGCGCGGGTGATCGGCCCGGATGGAGAGGCGCTTCCGGCCGGCGAGATCGGCCGGCTTGCGGTGCGCGGGCCGACTGGCTGCCGATACCTGGATGATCCGCGGCAGGCGGAATATGTGCAGGGCGGCTGGAACATCACCGGCGACAGTTTCTGGTGCGACGAGGCGGGTTATTTCCACTTTGCCGCGCGCAATGACGATATCATCGTGTCGTCGGGCTACAATATTGCCGGGCCCAGCGTCGAGGCGGCGCTGCTGAGCCACCCGGACGTGGCCGAATGCGCGGTGATCGGCGTGCCGGACGAGGCCCGCGGCCAGATCGTCGAGGCGCATGTGGTGCTGGTCGAGGGCGCGCGCGGCGATGCCGCCATGGTCAAGGCTCTGCAGGACCATGTGAAGGCCACCATCGCGCCCTATCAATATCCGCGCTCGGTGGTGTTTGCCGAGGCCCTGCCCAAGACCGAAACCGGCAAGATTCAGCGCTTTCGGCTCAAGGAGGGCAGATGAGCTTTGCCTTTCGCCAGAAAATCCTGTTTCGCCATTGCGACCCGGACGGGTTGGTCTTTTATCCGCGGTTGGTAGAGATCATCAATGATGGGGTCGAGGCAATGTTTGCCGAGGCGCTGGAATGGCCGTTCGAGGAGATGCTGAAAACCGGCGGCACGCCGACAGTGCGCCTTGAGCTTGAGTTTCAGGCGCCGGTATTGCATGGCGAGGCGCTGGAGCTGACAATCACGCCGGTGCGGATCGGGCGCAGCTCGCTTGAACTGACCCACGCCGCCCGCGTTGCCGGCGCGCCGCGTTTTCACGCCCGCCATGTGCTGGTGCGGATCGGCGCGCAGGCCCCCCGGCGGCCCGAACCATGGCCCGAGCCGGTACGCGCCCGGCTTGAACAGATGATGAAAGGACAGGCATGACCCATGAAAGTATCGCGCCCGAGGGCTGGGCGCCGCCGCTTGGCTACAGCAACGGAGTGCTTGCCGCGGACGGCACGCTTTATATTGCCGGGCAGGTGGGCTGGAACGCGCAGAAGCATTTCGAGACCGACGATTTCGTCGGCCAGATGGAGCAGGCCCTGCGCAACATCCTGGCCGTGGTCGAGGCGGCGGGCGGCACCGCCACCGACATCACCCGCCTGACCTGGTTCGTGATCGACAAGCGCGAATACCTGGCCCGTCAGCGCGAGGTGGGGGCGGCCTATCGGCGGGTCATGGGCCGGCATTATCCCGCCATGTCGCTGCTGATCATCAAGGATCTGGTGGAGGAAGGCGCGTTGCTTGAGATCGAGGCCACGGCCAAGATCGGCTGACATCCGCGCGCGGCGAAAGGGCAGGACGCCTCCGGCGGGAGTATTTTCGGGAAAGATGAAAGGCGGGTGCGGGGTGCCGTCGGGATGGCCTTTCGGGCCAGAGCGGTTGGCCTGACGGCATGACCGTTCTGCCCGCCAACAGCCAGAGCTTGCGCGATGACATGGACCCGGCCCGTGCCGCGGCCGCTCTTCTTCCACCATCTGTATTTCGCACCGGATCGACGGGTGTGCATGGAGGCCGCGATCCTGCCCTGAAGCGGTTCACAGGCTGGCCTCGACCCGAAAGCCGGGCGGGATGGCGTCCACGCCTTCGAGCACCAGGTCGGCCATCACCTGTGCCACTTTCGGCGCCATGCCAAAGCCGATCTTGAAGCCGCCATTGGCAATATGGTGCCCCGGCCGGTCGGGCCAGGGGCCCAGCATCGGCGCGCGCGAGCGGGCCCGCGGTCGCAGGCCGGCCCAGCGGCGGATCACCGGCGCATCGCGCAGGGCGGGGACGATCCGGCGCGCCTTGGCAAGCAGGTCGTCAAGCTGGGAATCGGTGCTGTCAGGCGCATCGAAAAACCGCTCGCTGGTCGAGCCGATCGCCACCGTGCCATCCACATGCGGCACCACATGCAGGGCCTCGGCATAAAGCTGGGGCAGGGCGGGCGCGTCGTATTGCAGCAGGGCGGCCTGCCCCTTGACCCCGTTGCCGACCTCGCGCCCCAGCCGCCCGGAAAGCTCTGTCAGCCCGGCCACGCCGGTGGCCCAGATCTGTGCGCCCTGGGGCTGGCCGTCCGCTTCCACCCGGACCCCGCGCGCCGCCAGCGCCGCCACCAGGCTGGCCCCGGCCATCTGCGGCGCGAGGCGGGCGCTGAGCGTGTCATGCACCCACAGGCCGGTGGGGCTGTCGGGCGCCCAGCCCGGCGCCGGGTTCCGGTCCGTGACCTGCCATTCGGCCCGACCGCGCCACAGCCTGCGGGCCTGGTCGATGCGGGCGCGCGCCAGATCGACCCCGCGCGCATTCAGCAGCGGCTGCACCCGCCCCGAGCGCCGATAGCCCGCCGGGCGGCCGGATGTTTCCTCGACCTCGCGCCAGAAATCGGCGGCCATCAGCAGGCTTTCCAGCTGAAACTGCTTCTTGTCGTTCCAGTGCTCCGGGGTATGCGGGGCCAGCGCGCCCACCAGCCCGCCGGAGGCCCCGGCGCCCGGCCCGTTCGGGTCGAATACCTGTACATGGGCGCCGCGCCGGGCACATTCCCACGCGATCGACAGGCCGAAAATCCCCGCGCCGTGAATCGTCACATCTGCAATTGCCAAATCTGCGCCCTTTCCCCATTGTCAGCGCGACCCTTGTAGGACAGCGCATGACCGAGGACCAGAGAGAGGACCGGACAGCCCCCGTGACCTGGCGCGATGGCGGCGTGCCGGTCTCGACCCGCTTTGACGACCCCTATTTCAGCCTTGAAGGCGGGCTGGAGGAAACCGCGCATGTGTTTCTTGCCGGCAACGACCTGCCGGCGCGGCTGAGACCGGGGTTTCAGGTGGCCGAGCTGGGCTTTGGCACCGGGCTCAACATGCTGGCGCTGGCGCGGCTCTGGCCGGGGCCGGGGGAGATCCGCTTTACCTCGTTCGAGGCCTTTGAGATGCGAACCGAGGACATTGCCACCGCCCTGCGCGCCTTTCCGGCGCTGGAGGGGCTGGCCCGGCCCTATCTGGCGGCCTGGGCGGAAGGGGCGCGGCGGTTTCGGGTGGGAGGCGTGGCGGTCGAGGTGATCGTGGGGGATGCGCGCAAGACCCTGCCGCGCTGGCCGGGGCGGGCGGAGGCGTGGTTTCTGGACGGGTTCGCACCGGCGCGCAATCCCGAGCTCTGGGCGCCGGAGCTGATGGCCGAGGTGGCCGCCCACACCGCGCCGGGGGGCACCTTTGCCACCTACAGCGCGGCCGGGCATGTGCGCCGGGCGCTGGCGGCGGCGGGCTTTGCGGTTGCCCGCCGGCCCGGCTTTGGCCGCAAGCGGCACATGAGCGTGGGGAGGCTGCAAGATGGCCTCTGACAGCCGCCGCGGCATCCTGTTCATGGTGGCGGCGACGCTGGTTTTCGCGATCATGGACGGCCTGTCGCGGGTGGTGGCCGAACGCTATGGCGTGATCATGGTGGTGATGATCCGCTACTGGTTTTTCGCGGGCTTCGTCGTGCTGCTGGCGGCGCGCCGGCCGGGCGGGGTCAGGGCAGCGGCCGCGACCGCCTTTCCGCTGTTGCAGGCCCTGCGCGGGGTCTTGCTGGCGCTCGAGGTCTGCCTGACTGTCACCGCCTTTGTCTGGCTGGGCCTGATCGAGACGCATGCGCTGTTTGCCTCCTATCCGCTGATGATCGCCGCCCTGTCCGGGCCGGTTCTGGGCGAACGCCTGGGCTGGCGGCGCTGGGCCAGCATTGCGGCGGGGTTTGCAGGGGTGCTGATCATCCTCGACCCCGGCGGGCGGGTGTTCTCGCCGGCGGCGCTGATCGCCCTGTCCGGCGCGCTGGTCTTTGCGATCTATGGCCTGCTCACCCGCTATGTGGCGCGGCGCGACCGCTCGGAGGTGAGCCTGTTCTGGGCCGGGGTCGTGGGCGCCGTGGCGATCAGCGTGGTCGGCGCCTTCCACTGGCAGAACATCGCCCCCGAGGATTGGGGCTGGGTGGCGGCGCTTTCGGTGGCCGGGCTGCTGGGCCACTGGCTGTTGATCAAGGCCTATGACGCGGCCGAGGCCAGCGTGGTGCAGCCATTTGCCTTTCTGCAACTGGTGTTCATCGCGGTGATCGGGGTGGCGGTGTTTCACGAAAGCCTGCGCGGCGGGCTGGTGCTCGGGGCGGCGCTGGTGGTGGCGGCGGGGCTGTTTACCCTGTGGCGGGCGCATCCCGGCCGGGGCGATGGCGCGCCCCCCGGCGGTGCCTGAACCGGGGCGACCGGGTTTCTGTCAGTACGAGCCGATCTCGCGGCGCAGGGTCAGGGGCAGGGGCTTGCCCGCCAGGCGGGCGCGATAGATGGCAAGGCTTTCGCTGACCCGCATCACGTAATTGCGGGTTTCGCGGAACGGGATATGTTCGACCCAGTCCACGGCGTTGACAGTGCGCGCGCCGGGATGGCCGCGTTCCTCGATCCAGCGGCGGGCGCGGGCGGGGCCGGCATTATAGGCGACCGCGACCAGCACCGGATTTGGCCCGAATTCCTCGAACAAGGTGGCCAGGTATTCCTGCCCCAGCCTGATATTGTAGGCCGGGTCCGAGGTCAGGCGCGCGGCGTTGTATTCCACGTCGATTTCCCGCGCCATGTCGCGCGCCGTGCTGGGCATGAGCTGCATCAGGCCCAGCGCGCCGACCCCCGAGCGCACGGTCGGGTTGAACTCGCTTTCACGGCGCATGATCGCCAGCGCGAATTCGCGCGGCACGCCCTGGCGCTCGGGCAGGGTCTGCATGGCGAAATAGGCGCGCGGGAACATCAGGCCGCGGGTCTTGAGCACATATTTTGCCAGCTTGACCTGAAGGTAGGGCGCGCCCACGCTTTCGGCCCAGCCCAGCAGCCGGCCGATATCGTCGCGGCTCAGCTTTTCGCTGAGCTGCTGGGTGAAGCGCAGCGCCAGGTAGCGTTCGCCCGCTGCCTGCAGGAGCCGCCCGGCCACCATGTTGCTGTCGCCCCAGAAGCCGGCCTGCTTCCAGCCGGAGAAGCGTTCGCGCCCCAGCAGCGCCGGGTCCATGGCCATGCCGGCCTTTTCGGCGGCAAGCTGACCATAGAACGAGGTCTGAAACCGGGCGCCCTGGCGGTAGGCCTCCTGCGCCTTGTCGCGCTGGCCCAGCGCCTCATAGGTCCGGCCCAGCCAATAGCCGGCGCGACCTTGCGAGATCGGGCTTTCCACCCCGTCGCGAAACGCCAGGAAATGCCGGAGCGCGGTTTGCGGATCATCGAGCTTGCGCAGGGCGATATAGCCTGCGAGCCATTCCAGATCGTTGCGGTCGGAACCGGCGGCGATATGGTGGTTTGCCGCAAGCCGGTAGGCCTGGCGCGCCTTGCCCTCGCGCATGGACCAGCGCGCCAGCGACCGCCGCCACGAGCCCCAGCGGGCGGGCTCGCCCAGGCGTGCCGCCGAGCCGGAGCGCGCCATGAGCAGGTCGATCGCATCCTGATTGCGCCCCTTGGCGGCACGCCACAAGAACCGCTCATAGGCAAGGCCGGGATCGTCCCTGAGGGCTGCGGGAATGGCGGCAATGGCGGCATCCACGCCGGCCTCGTCGGCACGCAACAGGATCCGGGCCAGCGCCAGTTTCCGGTGGCCCGCGTCAACCCTGGGCAGCATGCGCCGCGCCGCCCTGGTGTCGCCGCGCCACAGCAGCATGTCCAGGCGCGCCCAGTGATAGGGGGTGAGCGCCGGGCCATAGGCGGCCAGAAGGGCGTCTTCTTCTTCGCGGCTCATGGGCAGGGAAAACCACGCCAGCACCGCCTGCGCGGTGGCCTCTTCACGGTGGCCCTGCGCGGCAAGCGCCTGGGCCAGGCGCAGGGCGCCGGTGCCGGTCTGCGGCGGCTGCTCGGCAAAAAAGGCGCGCACGATTTTCGGATCGGCCGCTTCGGGGATCGTCGCCTCGGAGCGCTTGCGCAACAGCTTGAGCCCCGGCCAGGTGCCGCGCCGCGCGAGAAAATCCAGGGTCTGCTCGAACGTGCCCTTCGAGGCGCGCAGGTAATGCCACAGGATGATGTCGCGCCGGATCGTACCTTCCGGCCCGGCCGCCTCGAAGGCTTCGGGCCACTTCTCCTGCCGCATCAGCTCCAACCCCTGGCTGAGCGCCTTGACATAGGCGGGGTTTTCGGCCGAATCGGCGGCAAGGGCGGGAAAAAGGAGCGCGAGCCCGAGGCAAAAAGCCCGCCAGATACCGGAAATATGCTTTATCATGGGCCAAACCTACCGCAGGGCGGATTGGCCGCAATACACATTCTTGGCAAACCGGCGCGGGGCGGCTAGTTTCCGCCACGTTTGCAGCCGGCGCGACTCACCGCGCATGCCCCAACCCAAGGAGTGTCGCATGTTCAGAGGTTCAATCCCCGCCCTGGTCACGCCGTTCAAGGACGGCGCGGTGGATTTCGAGGCGCTCAAACACCTGGTCGAATGGCAGATTGCCGAAGGGTCGTCGGGGCTGGTGCCGGTGGGCACGACCGGGGAAAGCCCGACGCTGAGCCATGAAGAACACGAGGCGGTGATCGAAACCGTGGTGAAAACCGCGGCCGGGCGGGTGCCGGTGATCGCCGGGGCGGGCTCCAACAACACGGTCGAGGCGATCCGCTTTGTCACCCATGCCCGCGCGGTGGGGGCCGATGCGGCGCTGGTGGTGACCCCCTATTACAACAAGCCGACCCAGCGCGGCCTGATCGCCCATTTCGCGGCGCTCGAGGAACTGGGCCTGCCGATCGTCATCTATAACATCCCCGGCCGTTCGGTGGTGGACATGACGCCTGAAACCATGGGCGAGCTGGCCCGCCTGCCCAATATCGTGGGGGTAAAGGACGCGACCGGCGACATTACCAGGGTGTCGAAACAGCGCCAGACCTGCGGCAAGGATTTCATCCAGCTTTCGGGCGAGGATGCCTCGGCGCTGGGCTTCAATGCCCATGGCGGGCAGGGCTGCATCTCGGTCACCGCCAATGTGGCACCGCGGCTATGTGCCGAATTTCAGGCCGCGACGCTGGCGGGCGATTATGCCACGGCGCTTGAATATCAGGACAGGCTGATGCCGCTGCACGAGGCGATCTTCATGGAGCCCGGCGTGGCCGGCGCCAAATACGCCCTGTCCCAACTGGGCCATTGCTCGGGCGAGGTGCGCGCGCCGCTGACCGGGTTGCTGGACGAAACCAAGGCGGCGATCGACGCCGCCATGGCATTTGCCGGGGTAACCGCCGGCTGAAGCCCCGGCGGGCCTGCGGTCAAACACCGTCTTGCCCTCGGCGCGGCCCTGGCGCAGTCTGCGACCGTCGCATCAGGGAGGCTGAGCCATGAGTTACGAATTGCGCGCGGGCGAGGAAAAGCTGCCCTTCGACCCGGCCGAGAGCGCCGACGGCCCGCGCGTTGCCTTCATCGGGAAAATCCGCAGCCCCTGGGCGCCGGGTACCGCGCCGCGCAATATCCGCAAGGCGCGCGCCCAGGGCTGCGATGGCGCCCGGCTGGAACTGGAGCCCGCCTATGTGCCGGGTCTGAGCGGGCTGTCGGTGGGCGACCACATCATCGTGCTGTACTGGATGGATCGGGGCCGGCGCGACATCATCCGCCAGATGCCCCGCCATGTGGACGCGCCGCGCGGCACCTTCGCCCTGCGCAGCCCGGTGCGCCCCAACCCGATCGCCCTGTCCACCGTGCGCATAACCACGCTTGACGCGGCGCGCGGCATTGTCGGCATCGACGCGATCGACTGTTTCGACGGCACCCCGCTGCTGGATATCAAACCCTGGATCGAGACCATCGACGCCCCGCAGGCTGATATTGAATAACAACCGACTTTCGGGAAGGCTGATTGCAAGCGCAAGACAACAGGAGAAGAAAATGAACTGGAAAATGCGGATACCGCTTCTGGCCGGGGCATTTGTTGCTGCTGCGATCAGCGCCGCCCTTGCCGAAGTGCAAAAGCAGGTCAAGCCCATTGCCAGCGGATACCTCAATGTCCGCTCGGGGCCGGGTACCAATTATGCCGATATCGGCGACATCCCCTCGGGCACCGTGCTCAGCGTGCTGGGCTATGACCCTTCCGGCCGCTGGGCGATCATCAACTGGCAGGGACAGATTGCCTATGTGGCGCGCGCTTTCCTGACCGATGTGGCGGCGACACCGGTGGTGCATGACGAGCTCGGCCCGCACCGGGTGCGCGGCATTGCCGCCAACGACCCGGATGGCGGCCTGGTGGTGCGCACCGGCCCCGGCCGCAATTTCGGGCGGCTTCGGGTTCTGCCGGAGGGGACCGAGGTGAATATTGTCGAGGTCAGCCCGGATCGCAAATGGTCGCGCGCGGTATTCTCGGATGGTGGCACCGGCTGGGTGCGCAATTCCTATCTGAGGCCGGAGGCCCCCGCCAACAACACGCCCGCCCCGCAGGCTGGCGGAACCTATGTGATTACCACCCCGGCCTCTGCGGTGCAGGTGTTCGAGTTTCCCAACGATACCGCGCCGGTCCTGACCACGCTTGACCCGAACACGCCGGTGGCGGTTCTCGAGCCGCTGCATCTCGATTGGGTCAAGGTTTCGGTCCAGGGGCAAGAGGGCTTCATGCACGCTCAGGGTGCATTGCCGGGCGGGGGGGTCACCACCCCTCAGGGCATGCAGCTGGGCCTGTCCTGCGCCGGGACCGAGCCCTTCTGGACCTTCCAGATCGGCCAGGACGGCAGTACCAGTTTCGAGGATGCGGGCAATCAGGGCAATCCCGTGGTGGCGCCCATCACCAGCGTCGGCGGGACCACATACCCCTACAGCTTCCAGGCGGGTCAGATTTCCGGGCAATTGTCAAACACCGCCTGTTCGGACGGCATGTCGGATATCACCTATCCGTGGGAGCTGCTCCTGAACGTGACCATTGGCGGGACGCCCCAGACCGTGCAGGGCTGTTGCCTGCTGCAATAATCGGCTGGTGCCGCGATGATCTTGCGGGGGGTAGATTGCCCCCCGTTTTCCGATTTGCCGGAAAACCGGAAACATGAATATGGAGAGGCTCCTATTTCATGCGGGCGTGCCCTGTCCCGCCGGCAAATGCGCTCCTACAACGCGGTGCGCAAATGCCACAGTTCCGGGAAAATCTCGACCGTCAGCATGCGGCGCAAATACCCGGTGCCAGAGGTGCCGCCGGTGCCGCGCTTGAACCCGATGATGCGCTCGACCGTGGTCACATGGTTGAACCGCCAGCGCCGGAAATAATCTTCGAAATCAACCAGTTTCTCGGCCAGCTCATATAGCTCCCAGTTCGCCTGCGGGTCGCGGTACACCGCGCTCCAGGCCGCCATGACGCCCTCATTCGCGCGATAGGGTTGCGACAGGTCGCGCCTGAGCACCTCGCCCGGCACCCGGTGGCCGGCGCCGTCAAGCAGCCGCAGGGCGGTGTCGTAAAGGCTGGGCTGGGCCAGTTCGGCGCGCAGCCTGGCGGCGATTTCCGGCTTGTGGGCATGGGGCTCGATCATCGCCGGGTTGCGGTTGCCGACGGCAAATTCGATCAGCCGGTATTGCCAGGACTGAAAGCCCGAGGACTGCCCCAGAGCCGCGCGAAAGCGGGTATATTCCGAAGGCGTCATGGTGCGCAGCACATCCCATGCCGCGTTGAGTTGTTCAAAAATGCGCGCGATCCGGGTCAGCATCTTGAAGGCAGGTCGGGGCGTGCCTTGCGCCAGCGCGTCGCGGGCGGCGGCAAGTTCGTGAATGGCCAGGCGCATCCAGAGCTCGCTGGTCTGGTGCTGGATGATGAACAGCATCTCGTCATGCGCGTCGGTCAGCGGCTGCTGCGCGCTGAGCACGGCATCCAGGTGCAGATAATCGCCATAGGACATGCGCCCGTCAAACGACATCTGGGCGCCGTCATCGGCGGGGTTGATCGGGGTGGTCATGTTTTCCTCCTGAGCAGGGTGCAGTCGCGGTCATCTCTGGCGCGACAGTCTCCCGTTCAGGCAAGCGCTCATCGACAGCTTTCGCCACAGCGAAACCCATCCCGCCGGGCGGCAGAGGGGAAGGTCCGGCGCGCCCATCAGGTGACGCGCGCCCGCCGCTTGTATTCCGGCCGGTCCCAAAGCCGGCCTTTCATCACCTCGGCGATGACGGCAATGGCCGCGTCCACGTCGCCTTCATCAATATAAAGCGGGGTGAAGCCGAAGCGCATGATGTCGGGGGCGCGGAAGTCGCCGATCACGCCGCGGGCGATCAGCGCCTGCATGGCGGCATAGCCGTGTTCGAAGCGGAACGAAACCTGGCTGCCACGGGCCGCTCCGTCGCGCGGGCTGGCCAGTGCAAGCTCCGGGCAGGCGGCCTCGACCCCGGCGATGAAGCGGTCGCCAAGCGCGATCGACCTGGCGCGCACATCGTGCATGTCCGCCATGTCCCAGACATCCATGGCGGCCTCGAGCGCCGCCATCTGCAACACCGGCGGCGTGCCGACCCGCATGCGTTCGATCCCGGCGCCGGGGCGATAATCCAGATCAAAGGCGAACGGAGCTTCGTGGCCCAGCCAGCCCGCCAGCGCCGGGCGCACCTTTTCGGCATGTCGGGGCGCCACATAGATGAAGGCGGGCGCGCCCGGGCCGCCGTTGAGGTATTTGTAGGTGCAGCCGACCGCGAAATCGGCCTTGCACCCGGCCAGGTCCACCGGCAGCGCCCCGGCGGAATGGGCCAGGTCCCAGATCACCAGCGCCCCGGCGGCATGGGCCCTGGCGGTGATCGCGGCCATGTCGTGCTTGCGCCCGGTGCGATAATCCACCTCGGTCAGCATGACCACGGCGACCTCCTCGGTGATGTGGTCGAGCACCGCTTCCGGGTCGGGGGTCTCAAGCCGGTGCTGGCGCCCCAGCGTCGCGATCAGCCCTTCGGCCATGTAGAGATCGGTGGGAAAATTGCCGTTATCGGAAAGCACCACCCGCCGCTCGGGCCGCATTTCCAGCGCCGATGCCAGCGCCTGATAGACCTTGATCGACAGGGTATCGCCCACCACCACATGCCCCGGCTCGGCCCCGATCAAGGCGCCGATCCGGTTGCCCAGATCGCGGGGTTGCTCCATCCAGCCGGCCTTGTTCCAGCCGGTAATCAGCATCTCGCCCCACTCGTCGCGGGCGGTTGCGGTCAGCCGGGCCACGGCCTGCCGGGGCAGCGGGCCCAGCGAATTGCCGTCAAGGTAAACAACCCCTTCGGGCAGGTGGAACATGGCCTTGGTGGCCGCAAAATCGGTCATGGGGCTCCTCGGGAAAGGCCGGTTGCTTCAGGGTTAAAGCACTGGCCGGGAATGTCCAAGCCCTTTCTGCCTTGCGGGGCCGCGTCACCTGTTTGCCGCCGGCGCCGGGCCGGTGGAGGTGCCGATGGTCAGGTCGGCCTCAAGCAGCTTGTGGCGCCATGACTGGCCGGGATTGTGGATGATATCCAGCAGCATTTCCGCGCAGAGCTGCCCGGCCAGATGCACCGATGAGCGCGTGGCGGTAAAGATCGGGATATCGCCGCCATTCTTCAGATAGGACAGCACATCGTCATGGATCACCACCGACACATCGCGCCCCATGGTCAGGCCGGCATCCCCGATTGCCCGGCGCACCCCGATGGCGGTGAGCATCGAGGCGGCGACAATGGCGCTGGGCGGGTCGGGGTGCTCCAGCAGCGCCCGGGTGATGCGATAGCCGTAATCTTCGGTCATTTCCTCGGAAAACATCAGCCCGGCATCGGGGGCAAGCCCGCGGGCGATCAGCGCCGCCTCATAGCCCGCGCGCCGGCGCTGGGCAAAGTCCATTTCCTCGACCCCGTTGATCAGCGCGATGCGCCGGTGGCCGAGATCCAGCAGGAACTCGGTGGCGCGCTGAAAGGCGCGGCGGTTGTTGACATCGACCCAGTTATAGCTCTGCTCGTCCTGGCCGGTGCGGCCATGCACCACGAATGGCAGGCCCAGCTCCTTGAGCAGCGCGATGCGCGGGTCATCGGCGCGCGGCCCGTGCACGATGATGCCATCGACCGAGCGGCGCGCGGCCAGCGCCCGATAGGCGCGCTCTTCCTCCACATCCGGCACCACGGAAAGCAGCATGTCGTGGTTGTTGCGCGAATAGACCTCGCCCGCGCCGGCGATGAAATCGCCGAAAATCGGGTTCACGATCTCGTGCCGGGTCGAGATCGGGATCACGTGGCCGATCGCCATGGAGCGGCCGGTCGCCAGCCCCTTGGCGCGCGGATTCGGGCTGTAGCCATGCGCCCGCGCCGCTTCCTTGACCCGTTTTCGCGTGGCCTCGCTCACCTCGGGGTAATCGTTCAGCGCCCGGCTGACCGTGGTCTGCGACAGGCCAAGATGGCGGGAGAGTTGCTTGAGATTCATGCCAAAGCGCTTTCAATTCCGGGTTTTGATGGTAGGGGTATTCTGCGCGCAGGTCAAAGAGGATTTCGGCAGTTTCCCATCGGAAACACGAAAATTCCCCGAAAAATCGGCATTTCCCAAGTTTCATTTGACAGAAGCGGCGATTTGAGGAACTCTGCCGCTATCCAAAGCGCTTTGAAAACGAGTCTGGCGCATGGGTTTCTGACAGCGCCGGGCACGGCGCATCATGGGAGGATATGCAATGAAACATCAACTTTTGGCCGGCGTTGCCGTGTTCGCGCTCAGCGGCGGTTGGGCCGCGGCCGAGCAGGTGACGGTTTTCGGGCCCTGGCTTGGCCCCGATCAGGAAAGTGTCGAGGCGGTGCTGGCGGAATTCGCGGCCCAGACCGGCAATGACGTGCGCTATGTGGGTTCGGACAGTTTCGAGCAGCAGATCGTGGTCGATGCCGAGGCGGGCTCGGCCGCCAATGTGTCGGTCTTTCCGCAGCCGGGCCTGGCCGCCGACATGGCGGCGCGCGGCTTTCTGACCCCGCTGCCGGATGGCACTGCCGACTGGGTGCGTGAAAATTATGCTGCCGGGCAAAGCTGGGTCGATCTGGGCACCTATGCCGGCCCGGACGGCAAGGATGCGCTCTATGGTTTCTTCTACAAGGTCGATCTGAAATCGCTGGTCTGGTATGTGCCGGAGAATTTCGAGGATGCGGGCTATGAGATCCCGCAGAGCATGGAAGAGCTCAAGGCGCTGACCGAGCAGATCGTCGCCGATGGCGGCACGCCGTGGTGCATCGGGCTTGGCTCGGGGGCGGCGACCGGCTGGCCGGCGACCGATTGGGTCGAAGACCTGATGCTGCGCACCCAGCCGCCGGAAGTGTACGATGCCTGGGTCAAGAACGAGATCCCCTTCAACGACCCGCGCGTGGTCAATGCGATTGACGAATTTGGCTGGTTCGCCCGCAATGATGCCTTTGTTGCCGGGGGCGCGGGCGCGGTTGCCTCGACCGATTTCCGTGACAGCCCCAAGGGCCTGTTCACCTCGCCGCCGCAATGCTACATGCACCGGCAGGCAAGCTTCATCCCGGCGTTTTTCCCGGAAGGCACGGTGGTGGGCGAGGATGCCGACTTCTTCTATTTCCCGGCCTATGCCGACAAGGACCTGGGCAAGCCGGTTCTGGGCGCGGGCACGGTCTGGGCGATCACCAATGACAGCCCCGGCGCGCGCGCCTTGATCGAGTTTCTCGAGACCCCGAAAGCGCATGAGATCTGGATGGCGCGCAAGGGGTTCCTGACCCCGCTCAAGAGCGTCAACCCGGATGTGTTCAGCGACCCGACCCTGCGCAAGATGAACGAGATCCTGCTGGGGGCCACGACCTTCCGGTTCGATGGCTCGGACCTGATGCCGGGGGCGATCGGCGCGGGCGCTTTCTGGACCGGCATGGTTGACTATGCCGGCGGCAAACCTGCCGAGGAGGTGGCCACCGAAATTCAGGCCGCCTGGGATGCAATCAAGTAAGGTAGCGAGTATATGAGTACCGGCAAGGCCGCGGACAGCCCCGGCCTTGCCACCTGACCCACAGCTGACGGGAGGAACGGATGCACCCGGCGCTTCAAGGCCTGATCACGATCCTTCTGGGGGTAGGGGGCTGCGTTGGCTATTTCTATCTGTCCAATCAGATCCTCGACAAGGTTCTGTTCCCGCCGCGCGGTCCCAATGCCGGGCGCAACATCAGCCGGGCGGGGATGATCCGGCCCTGGTTGTTTCTGTTGCCGGCGCTGGCGGCGCTGGGCCTTTATCTGGCCTGGCCGGTGGTCGAGACCCTGCGCCTGTCGTTGACCGAGCGGGTGGTTCAGCCCGATGGCGCCACGGTGTACCATTGGGTCGGCGGCAGGAATTACACCCGCATGTTTGCCGAGCCGAAATTCTGGGAGGCCATGCGCAACAACATCATGTGGCTGCTGGTGGTGCCGGCCTTTTCCACCGCCTTCGGCCTGCTGGCGGCGCAGCTGACCGACCGCATCCGCTGGGGCAATATCGCCAAGTCGATGATCTTCATGCCCATGGCCATCTCGTTTGTCGGGGCGGCGGTGATCTTCAAGCTGGTCTATGACACCCGGCCGGTGGATCAGGAGCAGATCGGGGTTCTGAATGCCATTGTCGTGGCGCTTGGCGGTCAGCCGCATACCTGGCTGACCATCCCGATCTGGAACAACTTTTTCCTGATGGTGGTGCTGATCTGGATCCAGACCGGCTTTGCCATGGTGATCCTGTCGGCGGCGCTGCGCGGCATCCCCGAGGAAACCATCGAGGCCGCCATTGTCGATGGGGCAAGCCCCTTGCAGATATTCTTCAGGATCAAGGTGCCCCAGATCATGGGCACCATCGTGGTGGTCTGGACCACGATCACCATTGTCGTGCTCAAGGTGTTTGACATCGTGTTTGCCATGACCAACGGCCAGTGGGGCACGCAGGTGCTGGCCAATTACATGTATGACAAGCTGTTTCGCGCCGGGGATTGGGGCGTGGGATCGGCGGCGGCCATGGTGATCATGGCGCTGGTGACGCCGATCCTGGTCTGGAACGTGGTGAATGCGCGCCGCGAGATGAAATAGGGGGCGGGCATGGACAATATCGCGGGCAAGAAGGCGGGGCTGACCTGGGCGGTGCAGCTTTCGGTGGTGGCGCTGGTGCTGTTATGGCTGTTTCCGACGCTGGGGCTGTTCGTGTCGTCGTTTCGGACCGCGGATCAGATTTCCAGCTCGGGCTGGTGGAAGGCCGCCTTTCCTTCGGTGCAGAACCTGACGCTGCGCGCCGCCCCGCCGGATCAGCAGGTGCAGGAGGGTGACCTCTGGGTGATCGAGGGCGACCTGTTCGCGCCGGATTCGGGTGTCTCGGTGTCGCGTTTTGGCGTGTCCTCAAGGGCGCCGACCGCCTTTCAGGTGGGAGAGCGCGCGCCGCTGCGCAAGGGGGGCGAGGCCAGCGTGGATGCCAGCGGGCATTACCGCCTGACCAATTCCGAGCCCTTTACCGGTAGCCGCGGCACCCGGCTTTTCGTCACTGCCAAGATCCCTCCCAGGTTCACTTTGGCCAATTATTACAACGTGTTGTTTGACCCGAGCAACCGCGAGGGGATGGCGCGGGCGTTCTTCAACACCCTGACCGTGGCCATCCCGGCCACCATCATCCCGATCCTGATCGCCGCCTTTGCCGCCTATGCGCTTGCCTGGATGGAGTTTCCCGGCCGGGCGCTGCTGATCGCGGCCATTGTCGGCCTGCTGGTGGTGCCCTTGCAACTGGCGCTGATCCCGCTGCTCAGGTTTCACAACGCGATCGGTATCGGCAAGGGCTATCTGGGGGTGTGGCTGGCGCATACCGGTTTCGGCCTGCCGCTGGCGATCTATCTGCTGCGCAATTACATGGTCGGCCTGCCGCGCGACATCATCGAGAATGCCCGCGTTGACGGGGCCTCGGATTTTCAGATTTTCACGCGCATCGTGCTGCCGCTCAGCTTTCCGGCGCTGGCCTCGTTCGCGATCTTTCAGTTTCTCTGGACCTGGAACGACCTGCTGGTGGCGCTGGTGTTCCTGATCGATTCAAGCGGCGATACCACGGTGATGACCAAGCAGATCGTCGAGCTTCTGGGCACCCGTGGCGGGAATTGGGAGATCCTCGCCACCTCGGCCTTCGTGTCGATCGCGGTGCCGCTTCTGGTGTTTTTCGCCATGCAGAAATATCTGGTGCGCGGCCTGCTGGCCGGCTCGGTCAAATAGGGGGCGCGGATGAGCGTGGTTGAGCGGATGCAGGCCGAAACGCGGCCGGTGCCAGAGGCCGAATGGTGGCGCGGGGCGGTGATCTATCAGGTCTATCCGCGCTCGTTTCAGGACAGCAACGGCGACGGCATCGGCGACCTTCTGGGGATTGTCGAGCGCCTGCCGCATATTGCCTCGCTGGGGGTGGATGCGGTGTGGATCTCGCCATTCTTTACCTCGCCGATGCAGGATTTCGGCTATGACGTGGCCAATTACTGCGATGTCGATCCCATGTTCGGCACCCTGGCCGATTTCGATACCCTGGTGGAAACCGCGCATGCGCTGGGCCTCAAGGTGATGATCGACCTGGTGCTGTCGCACACGTCCGACCAGCATCCGTGGTTCGCCGAAAGCCGCAGGAGCCGCGACAACCCGCGCGCCAACTGGTATGTCTGGGCCGATCCCAGGCCGGACGGGACCCCGCCCAACAACTGGCTGTCGATCTTTGGCGGCTCGGCCTGGCATTGGGATCCGCGCCGCTGTCAATATTACCTGCACAATTTCCTGGCCAGCCAGCCCGACCTGAATTTTCACGAACCCGACGTGCAGGCGGCGCTGCTGGAGGTGGCCCGGTTCTGGCTTGAGCGGGGGGTGGACGGCTTTCGCCTGGATACCATCAATTTCTACTTTGCCGACAAGCTGTTGCGCGACAACCCGCCGCTTGCGGTCGAGGCCCGCAATGCCACCATCGCGCCGGCGGTGAACCCGTATAATTACCAGGAGCACCTCTATTCCAAGAACCGGCCCGAGAACCTTGATTTCCTGCGCAAGCTGCGCGCGGTGATGGAGCCCTACGGCGCGGCGGCGGTGGGCGAGGTGGGGGATGCCCAGCGCGGGCTGGAGATCCTGGGCGAATATACCGCCGGCGATGACCTGATGCAGATGTGTTATGCGTTCGAGCTGCTGTCCGGGGCGCGGCCGACCGCGGCCAGCATTGCCGGGGTTTTCGAGCGTGTGTACCGGGTCGCCGCC